>CANMLD010000070.1 GCA_947498315.1 Pseudomonadota bacterium
AGTGGCCGTGGGTCACGAGCTGGCGGGCGGCTGGCATCGTCGGAGCGAAGCCGGCGCGGAAGACCACGTTGTCGAGGCGGCGCTCGAGGAGCTCGATGAGCTTGTCGCCCATGGCCATCTTGCTGCGGCGGGCGTCGCGAACGTAGCGGCGCATCTGCCCTTCGCAGAGGCCGTAGTGAAGCGCGAGCTTCTGCTTCTCCTTCAGACGAATCCCGTACTCGGACTCCTTGCGACGGGCGGTCTGCCCGTGTTCGCCCGGCGGATGGGGACGGCGTTCTTGGGATTTCCGGGTGAGCCCCGGGAGGTCGACGCCGAGCGCGCGGAGGCACTTGACGCGAGGACCGCGGTAACGAGCCATGGAATATTCCTACTTTGCACGTCAGGGGTCGTCACGAAGAGCGACCCGGCTGACGAGATGACTGCGCGACGCACTCCAAGAGGCTAGATGAAGGTCATCGACTCGTGGGCGTGCACCAGAGAGCCGTCAACCGAGACGGACCCCTGCCCTTTGGGCGCACAGACCCTCGGGGACGCGGGAGTGAACGGGAGCCCAGCGATTTTGTCAAGGACCTTCGGTTGGTGACGTCGTCAATCCGGACCGACCCACTGGGGCGAGCGGGGGATCACGAGGACCCCAATCCGATTCCCGGCGACGAGCCGCATCCCGTCGCGCGGACCGAGGAGCCACGAGAGCGCGACCTTGTACGGCGCCTTGTAGTCCGGCTCGACGCGAAGTGTCAGCCGAACGACGACGTTGATGCGGTCGACGACCTCGCCCGTGTGTTCGCAGGCAATGACGACGGCCTGCGCGGGGACACCGTGGCGCGCCAGCCAGCGCCGACGCCGCTCGCGCCGAAGGAAGCGACCGCCAGCCACCAGAAAGATGAGCCCCATCGGGACCACTATCCGCTCAATCGTCAGGCCGCCCGCGGTCCGATCCTAATAGAAGACGAGCTGAATGAGCCCGAGGCCCAGCAGCAAGGCTCCAACTCCGGAGAAGACCCAGCCCAGCTCGAACTGGGTGGTACGGGAGCGGTCAGAGCTGATTGGGAGGTTCACATGAACGACGATACCACGGGTCGTTCGGACCGGGGAGGAGGGGCGATCCAGGGGCGCCGAACTCCTGGCCGATGTGCGCGAGAGCGCCCACCCGGGAGCTGCACGAGGCGAGTCGGGCGCTGGGTGTGAAGCCCAGGACGTCACATCGCGGGTATGTCGAGCAGCCCCGCCGCATGACGCAATTGGAGCATCGCAAGGTCGCGGCGCCAGCGAAGGTTGGCTTCGTTCTCTTCGGCGAGACGGACGTTGGTGTCGGCCTCGGCGACCTCGAGGTTCGTGATGACGCCGGCTGCCAGCGCTCGCTGGACGACCTCGGCGGTCTTTCGGGCGAGCTCGGTCTGTCGGGCAGCGCTGAGGAGGCTCTTGTCCGCCGTCTCGACCGCGACCCGGTGGGTCCGGATACTGTCTCGGATGTCCTTTTCGGCTTTGGCGAGCTCGGCTTCGAGGACGTCGAGCTCTTGGCGGAGCTTGTCCATGTCGGCGTAGCGCTCACCGCGGTCATAGAGCGGGAAGATGAGGTTCAGGTTGAGCGCCCATGTGATCTTCTCGCCCGTGAAGCCCTCTGTATCGGAGGCCCGGACATGGCCGCCAAAGGTGACGATGGGGAGCCAACGAAGCTCGGCTTCGCGCACCATGACGCGCGTGACCTCGGCGGCCTTTCGGCGAGCGGCGATCTCGGGCCGGCTGGCGACTGCCTTCTCGACGAGCGCGTCAATGTCGCCCTGAACCGGCGCGACGGCCGGGACCGGGGCGAGCGCCATGGGCGCGTCGCCGTCGATGAGGACGCCGAGCACTTCGAGGAGCTGCCGGCGCCCCTCTTGGGCCGCGATGGACATCTGGTCAGCGCGCGCCTTCTCGAGCTCGGCTCGCAACATATCGAGATCGACCGCGGCGCCAAGGTCCTTCTTGCGGCGCGACTCGGCGATGCGCCGGTCGGCCATCTCCATCGACGCCTGCGCGGCGGCCTCGAGTCGGTCGAGCCCCTGAACGTTGTAGAAGACCTCCGCCACCCGGAACGCCAGCTCTCGAGCGATCGCCTTTGGAGCCTCACGCTGGGCGTCGATGCCAAGCGCGGCAGCGCGGTCGAGCTCGATCGGCGACCAAGCGAACACCGTCTGGTCCACGCTGAGCACAGCGCTGACCGTGTCCATCTTCTGGATGATGGTCGGCGGCGGGAGCTGGTCGGCCGGGATGGGCGGGAGCCCGGGGATGAATGAGGTGATGCCGGTGACGATCTGGCCGAAGTCGAACTTCGCCTCTTCCGAGTTGTGCGTATAGGTCCCGATCAGGTTCACGTCGGGTTGCCACGCCGTGTTGATGCGCTTTCGGGCGATCTTGGCCGACTCGATGCGCGTCAGCGCGACGCGGATGTCTCGGCTGGCCGCGAGCGCTCTTCGTGTCGCCTCGTCGAGGGTGAGCGCACCCTCCACCCGCTGAGCGACGACCACCCCCGCCGGCGGCGCCATCGCGCTGGCGTGCTGAGCGTAGAGCGCCCCGCCAAGGGCGATGACGAGGACACTCGCGGCACCTGCGACCTTCTTGGACTTGAAGAGGCCAACGACCCACCCAAAGACGTTGCGGACCTTGTCGAGCCAAAGGAACACAGCGGGCACCACGACGAGGGTCAAGATGGTCGAGGTGATGACGCCGCCGATGACGGCGATGCCCATGGGCGCGCGGAACTCGCTGCCCGGACCCGTGTCGAGGGCGGTGGGCAACATCCCGAGCACCATGGCGACCGACGTCATCAGAATGGGCCTGAGGCGTTTGCGGCCCGCTTCGATCGCCGCGTCTCGCGCCGACTTGCCCTCGCGCTGCAATTGCAGCGCCGCGTCGACGAGCAAGATGCCGTTCTTCGTCACGAGCCCCATGAGCAAGATCATGCCGATATTGGCGCCCATCGCGAGGCCGTTGTCGGTCATGAAGAGCGCGACGAAAGCCCCGATGAACGCGAGCGGCAACGACAGCATGATGGTCATCGGGTGGATGAACGACTCGAACTGCGCCGCCAAAATTAGGTAGATGAAGACGATGCCAAGGATGAGCGCGAGGCCGATGCCCTCGCCTGTCTCCCGCATCTGCTTCACTTGACCGTCGAGCATGTAGTAGCCGTCCGGACCCCAGTCGAAGGACTTCAATTGGGGCTCGAGGTCCGCCAGGATCTCACCGAGCGATCGGCCGTTGGGAACGCCAGTGACCAAGATCTGCCGGGTTCGGTCCTGCCGCTCGATGACCTGTGGACCGGTGCCGGGGCGCGAGGTCAAGATGTCCCGCAGTGGGACCGGCCCCTTGGGCGTATTGAGCTTGAGCTCTCCGATCGCCTTTACATCGCGTCGGTCTTCGCCGCGCATCCGCACTCGGATCTTGACCTCGTCGTTCTCTCCCTGCGCGAGGCGAAGCGACCCGACGTGCTCCCCTTCGAGCGCCGCTCGCAAAGTACGAGCCACATACGCTTTGGGGATCCCGAGCGCCGCGGCTTTTCTAGGGTCGACCTCGAGGAGCTGCTCCGGACGACCCGGGGAGTACTCGACGTGGATGTCCGACAGGCCCGCGATCTTCTTGACGATCCGCTCGATGGCGACGGCGTTGCGTTCGAGGCGCTCGATGTCCGTGCCGCGGATCTGCACTTGGAGCGGCGGGCCTTCCATCAACCCTTCGACGAAGCTCGGTGGCGTGATGTTGACCTTACTCTTCGGCAAGAGCGTCGCGAGCGTCTCGCGCGTGAAGTCCTCGACCGTACGCAGGCCGACTCCGGGGCGGTCCTGTTTCGGCGTGGCCACGACGCGCCACTGCGCCTTGTTGACCTCCGTGTTCGGGCCGAGCTTCGAGTACAGCGTAATGACGTGCTCGTGCTCGAGCATCGCCTTCTCCACGGGCTCGAGGAGGCGCGCGGTCTCCTCGAGCGACGTCCCGGATGGGAGCTCGATGTTCACCATGAACTGGCCGCGATCTTCGTAGGCGACGAAGTCCGAGCCCATGAGCTCGAGCAGCTTGATCGACCCCACGAAGCATGCCGCCCCGAGCGCGACCGTGATGAAGCGATACCGCGTCGCGAAGCGGAGTATCGATTCGTAGACGTCCTCGAGGTAGACGTGAAACGCCTCCATCATCCGAACGAGGATGAATCGCTTCTTGGTGTGGTCCACCTTCACCGCGAGCTTCGCCGACAGCATCGGGTCGAGTGTGAACGCAACGAGGAGCGAGATGAGCACCGCCGCCGTGATGGTGAAGCCGAACTGCTTGAAGAACTGCCCGACGACGCCCTGCATGAAGGCGACGGGGATGAAGACGGCGACGACCGTCAGCGTCGTCGCGAGAACCGCCAGGGCGATCTCAGAGGTGCCCTTGGACGCAGCGACTTCGGGATCTTCGCCGAGCTCGAGGTAGCGGAAGATGTTCTCGCGGACGACGACCGCGTCGTCGATGAGGAGGCCGATCGACAGTGAGAGCGCCATGAGGGTCATCATGTTCAGCGTGAAGCCGAGCAGGTCCATCACGAAGAAGGTGCCGATGACGGACACGGGGAGCGCAAGCGCCGAGATGAACGTCGAGCGCACGTCGAGCATGAAGACCAAGATGACCAGGATGGCCATGATGCCGCCAAAGACGATATGCCCTTGAATCTGCTGAGTGTTTTCGATGATGAACTCGCTGGTGTCCATGATGAGCCGGGTCTGGTAGCCCTTCGGGAGCCGCTCTTTCATCACTTCAAGCTTGGCGCTGACTGAGCGGGCGACCTCGACGGTGTTCGTACCGGACTGCTTCTGAATCTCGAAGGCCACGGCATTGATCGCGTTCGCGCGAACGCGGGTGCGCATCTCTTCGAAGCCATCGAAGACCTTGGCCACCTCGGCGAGCCGTATCTGAGTGCCCTTGGGCGTCGTGGCCACGATGATCTGCGACAGCTCCTTCGCGGACGCCACGTCCCCGCGGAGCCGTACTGCGACCTCGCGCGGACCGTCCTTGTAGTTGCCGGCTGGGATGGTCAGGTTTTCGCCGCGCAGTCGGTCGATGACGTCGGTTAGCGAGAGCCCCAACTCCGCGACGCGCCGCCGGTCAACTTCGACTTGAACCTCACGCTCGGGGCCGCCGACGACGGTGATGGCCGCCACCCCCGGGACCCGCTCGAGCGCCGGTTTTAGGTCATCCTCCGTAATTTTGCGGACCTCGTCCGGCGTCATGGATTCGCCACTCGCGACGAAGACCATTACCGGCGCGGACGCGACGTCGAGGCGCGAGATGGTCGGGTCCTCGACGCTCGCGGGGAGCCTCGCCCGAACCGCAGCCACCTTCTCTCTCACGTCCGTTGCAGCGTCTTTGATGTCAGCCTTCAACTTGAACATCACGACGACCGTCGACACCGACTCGCGCGAGAACGACCGCACCGTGTCGAGGTTCTCGATTCCGGCCACTGCGTCCTCGATGGGTTTGGTCACCTGACGCTCGACCTCGTCCGGAGACGCACCCGGGTACACGGTCGTGACGGTCACGACTGGGAAGTTGACCTGCGGGAACAGGTCGGTCCCAAGTGAGTTCAGACTCATCAGCCCGAGCACGGTGAGCGCGAGCATGATGGTCATGGTGAATACGGGGCGGCGTATCGCGACGTCAGAGATCGTCACAGCGTTCCTCGGGTTTTGCGCCAGACCGTCGGGGGACGTTGGTCTGGGCAGTAGCGGGTGGGGGCCCGTGAGGCCGGCATCTGGAGAGGGGCGGCACTACGGCGCGTCGCTCGGGATCAGTTGGGCTTCGAGGCGGCCGCGCTGCTCGCAGGCTTCGGGAGTACGGCGCCGGCGCGCCACGCCGTCCCGGGGTCGTCGACGATGCGGTCTGCCGCCGTGACCCCCGTTCGGATGTACATCTTGCCGTCGCGCGTCTCGAGGACGTCGAGCTCTCGTTTCTCGAGGACGTCGCCGTTGCCAACCACGAGCACGGCCGGCTGATCGCCCGTGAGCAGCGTCGTCATCGGGAGGCTGAACACCGAGATCGGTTCAATGGCGACTGTCGCGTCCACGAGGGCGCCGGCAAAGAGCTCGCCCCGACTGTTGTCGACGAGCGCCTCAATCGGGACGCGATGGGTGCCCGGCTCGAAGCTGCCGAGGATGAGCGAGATCTCGCCCTTCGCCGAGCGTCCCGCTTCGCTGCGAAGGGCGACCGGCAGTCCCTTCTTCAGCCGCACCGCCTCGCGCTCTGCGAGGTGGCCGCGGAAACGCAGCGTGGCGAGGTTGTCGATACGGAACAGCGGGAGGCCGGGCGCCGCAAGGAAGCCGTTGCTCGAGGGCGCCATCGTGACGGTGCCGCTCATCGGCGCGACGATCGACGTCTCGGACCGCATGATGTCGACCGCTTTGCCCGCGGCGATCGCTTGTGAGATCGCTGCCTTGCTGACGCTCTCTTGCCCAGCCGCCATCTCGAGTTGCTGCTCCGTCCCAACGCCCGCCGTGGTCAACTTCTTGGAACGTCGCAGGATGTCTGCGGCCGCGTGCTGCTGGGCTTTGGCCACCTTCAGCGCCGCCTTGGCCTGCGCGTCTTGAACGGCGATCTCGGGCAGCTCCAGGGTCGCCATCTCCCTGCTCGCTTCCACGATATCTCCGCGCCGGTAGTTCACGGTCGTGACGCGGCCACTGACCTTGAAGGCCACCTCCACGGAGGACTCGGCTTCGAGGGTGCCAGTGAAGGTCAGGGAGTCCTGCGCCATCGCGGCGACGGGCCTGATGAGCTCCGGCGGTTTGATGATGGACGCTGCTTCGGCTCGCGTGACCCCTTCTTCTGCCGTCTTGACCAGCTTCTCCTTCCGGACCTCGATCTTCTCGGCGAGGGCAACTCCGAACACTCCGGCGCCAGCGAGGAAGAGCACGAAGAACGAGATGACTTTCCACTTCATGAGGGGGTACTCCATTTCGGGGACGTCGGCGCTGTCGTCATTGCGGGTAGGGCCTGCACGGGGGACGGCGGCACGGGGCGGACGGCGCGCTCGGCCGCGACGGCCTGCTCGAGACCGCACAGTAGGATGGACGTCGTCTCGGGGCCGGCGACGCCCCCGATGAGCAGGCGGTGTAGGTTTACGGCGAAATGCCACAGGTCCGGCTTCTCAGCCGACTCCAGCATGCGCCAGTTGAGCATCAAGATGGCGCCCGTGATGACGAGCGCGAAGACGTCGGTGTCGACCGAGAGCTGCAGCTCCGGTGGATGGCGGCTGGGCTCGAAGGTGACGCGAAAGTGCTGAACCAGCGACGAGACGAACTCGCGCCGGAGGCGCAGGTGCAATGGGCTGCCGCCCAGCTCGAGGAGCATGCGGAAGACGTCGCGATTGGCCCACAAGAGCTCGAGCAGGCTCATGGTGGCCTTCAGCTCGGCGCCCGCATGGTCGGCGATGTTTTCGACGCTCACGGCGGCGCAATGCATCTCATCGTGAGACTGCAGCTCGGCGAGTACGTCCTCGAGGAGCTGTCGGACGAGGTGCTCGAAGAGCTGCTCTTTGCCTTCGAAGTGGAGATAGAACGAGCCCTTCGAGACCCCCGCGCGGCGGGTGATCTCTTCGACGCGCGCACTCTCGAGGCCGACCTCGCCGAAGACCTGACGGCCTGAGCTGAGGATGGCATCTCGTAGCTTTGGGTTTGAGGGCCGTCCCACGATGTTCTCCCGTGACTTCGGCACCCGAAGGCGGCCCACGCTGAACGACGACTTACTGACTAGCCGGTCAGTGACTGATGAGTCAGAAACTAGAGGCGGCCCGTCGGGTTGTCAACGTGATTTCTGACCGGCGGGTCACTTTCATTCACTTCCCGACAAACCCATGCTGTTTCAATTACTTCGACACATCGATTCCGTTGAACCGCCTCGTTCGGTAGAATCCCTTGATGCCCTCGATGACGATGCGACTCCCCTCCCCTTCGATTCGCCAGGTGGCCCAAAAGCTCTTGGCGTTGGCCGCGCTCAGCGTGATCGTCGCTTCATCGCCACCCGCTTGGGCCAACAAGCACGCAGGGAACGTCCACTGGGTTCATCGCGCAGGCGCTGCCACACTGGAGTCGCTGTGGAAGGCGGAGCTGGCGCGGGGCAAACCCGTCATCGCCGTCTTCACCGCAGACTGGTGCACGCCATGCAAAGCGCTGAAGGCCCTCCTCGACGAGGATCCCAAGGTCAAGGCGGCGGCGGCGCCCGCCCGCTTTCTGTTCATTGACGTCGACGAGTGGCGTGGGCCCGCTCAGAGCCTCATCCCGGGAGTGAACGCACAGCAGCTCCCGACGGTGGTCCGCGTGGACGCGCTGGGCAAGGCGCTCGTGACGTGCTTTGGCACCGATCTCGGCCTGCTCTCGGCGGAGAGCACGGCGACCAACATCAAGCGCCTCATCGCGGGACAGTCGCTCGAGCGCCCGGCGTACGAGAAGGACCCGAACACCAGCCGTGACCTCGCCGTCGCCGACAACGCTCGCCAGATCGCGAAGGCCAAAGCCCGCCCGCCTGTAGGTGTGCAGGTGCTGAAGAAGACCGCGCTCGCGGGAGGTGGCACGCGGGTCTCGCTGCGACTTCAGCTCTCGAACGCCAACGGAGCGCGCCGCTTCGTCGTCATGCCCAAGAACGCGGGCAAGCCACTCTCGCTGGCTCCAACGGTGTCGCTGTGGCGCGAGCTCCGCTTCACCGAGCACGTCCGCGCGACCGTTCTCGAGTTCGAAGGTGAGCCCGCGTTCTGGGCCATCCCGGTCGCTGGCTTCGGTTCGGCCGATATCTCGGGGCTGGAGATCGATCTGCCGCCACGCCAGAAGACGATAGAGCTCTGGACTCTGGCGTCGCTGACCGTCGGCACCGCGCCGGTCCAGTTTCAAAAGAAGCTACCGTACGCGCTGGAGATCGCCCGAGGGGGCGAGCGTACCGTGCTTTGGTCGGCGTCCAGCCCACCCAAGACCAGCCTCGTCATCGCCGAACGGCACCCGGTGACGCTGCCGTGAACCGCCGCGTCTTCGCTATGGTGCTCGCCCGTCTGCTCACCGCACTCGCTGTCTCCTCTTGCGCGTCAGAAGGCGCTGAGTCGCCCGGCACGCTCAGCGTCACGCTCGGCTATCACCCGCTCGAAGGTGACGTGACGGCGACCTACGTGCCCCTCACGGACGGTCAAGCCTTGCCTGTGCTGATCGGGGGACAGGGCGCGGTCATGTGCATCGTCGCCGCCCGTCTCTCAGGGCCCGTCCCCGAGGGCAACTTCACCGTCGACGTGGCGCTCCGGAAGAGCAACGGCGACCCCTGGGCCTTCCCGCGGGTTCGTCTCGCGCCGCTTTGGTCACTCGATGGGACCGCGTACTTCGCCAACCTGTGGCTGATCTTCGCCGATCCACCCTGGGTAAAGCCGTGGGAACACACAAGAGCACGGCTCGAGATCACCGCGACGTCGCTCGGCAAGGATGGTGTCGGCGCCGGCATCGTCGCCACCGCGGCGCTCGACGTGATGCTGACGGCGTCGGACGTCTTGACGGGCTCAGTGCCACCGAAAGCGCCGGACGTGCCGGAGTCGCTCTCGAGCGACATCGACGAGCCTGAGGTCGAGTCCTCTCCGGACGCCGGTCCCGTCGATGAGGTCGACGTGACTGACCGCTGGGCCGATGTGTTGGAGCCACGTCCCGGCGAAGAGTGACCTGTGAAGGCATTGCCACAAGCCGCGTCCGTCCGTGGCCAAAGCGGCCCACCTTTGGGGCTCTCTCTCGCTAAGACGCTGTCCTGACCGGCTGGCACGATTCCCGCTCAGGCGGCCCTCACCTGTGGAGGTCGCCATGCACGAACGAACCTTGATTCTCTTATCTCCTTCGTCTCCAAAAGACTCGTCGTCCCCATTGGCCTTCGCGCCAGTCGGCTGGGCCGCGGTCGCGCTCGCGCTGGTCGCGTGCAACGTCGACACGGGCCCCCTCCCGGGTGGCGACTACTACCCCACGGGCGGAAGCCACTATCCCACCGGCAACCCATCCGGTGGCGGCCTCCCACCTGCATCGCCGACCTGCAGCGCACAGGAGACGATGGGACAGTGCAGCAACAACCAGCTCACCTACTGCGACGCAGGACAGACCTACGTTCAGGCCTGCGGTGACGCGGGCAACGCCTGCGGCTGGAACACCGAGAACGCTTGGTATGAGTGCCAGGTCCCGGCGTCTACAGGACCTGGCACTCGCGCCGGGAGTGGGGGCGCCGGGAGTGGAGGCAGCAGCTGCGGCGCCGTCGACGACGTTGGTGAGTGCGAGGGGCTCTTCCTCTCGTATTGCAACGACGGCGCACTCGTCAGCGTGGACTGCCAGACCAAGAACGGGATCTGCGGGTTCGACGCGGCGGCCGGTTGGTACGACTGCGTCGCGCCGCCGACGACGACCACGTGTGATGGGGTCCCTGCAGCGGGGCTCTGCGACGGCGACGCGCTCGTGACGTGTGGCGCCACGGGCCCCGAGACGACGGACTGCGCCGCGCTAGGCGGGACCTGCGCGGTCGACGGCTCCGGCTACGCGGGCTGCGTGACCACCCCGCCCGTGTCCGGCTGCGGCGACGTCGACCATGTCGGCGTGTGCGATGGCGACATCGTCTACTGGTGCGACGGCGGGACGCTCGCGTCCATCGACTGCGGTGAGGCCGGGCGCACGTGCGGCTGGAACTCCGACCAGAAGTTCAATGATTGCGTTGATCTCCCACCCATGACGGACGGCTGCGGGACCATCGACGAGGTCGGGACCTGCAGCGGCGACGTGCTGTCCTACTGCCAGAACGGCGCGCTCACGACGGTCACCTGCGACGACACCTGCGGCTGGAACGACGGCGCGGCCTACTACGATTGTGTCGCGACGGTCGTGGTCCCGGTGGATCCCTGCGGTGACATCGACCACCTCGGGACCTGCGCCGGAACCACGCTCCTGTATTGCCAAGCGGCCGGGGACGGCAACGCGCTGGTCGAAGAGCAGTGCGCCTGGGGCTGCGGCTGGGATGCGGCAGCCGGACAGTACGACTGCCAGTCACCGGTCGTGCCGGTGGACCCATGTGGAGGCATCGACGGCGTTGGGAGCTGCGATGGGGACGTCCTCTACTATTGCCAGAACGCCGGTACCGACGACGCTCTTTTGGTGACCGAAGACTGCGCGTTCGGCTGCGGCTGGAACGACGCGGCCGGGATCAGCGAGTGCCTGCCGGACCCGGGACCACCCGTGGACCCGTGCCTCGGCATCGACGCCGCGGGGACCTGCGACGGGGACCTTCTCTACTATTGCGAAAACGCAGCGCTGGTGACCAAGCTCTGCAACTTCGGCTGCGGCTGGATCGACGGCGCCGGTCTCTCCGAGTGCCTGCCGGACCCGGGCCCACCCATCGTCGACCCCTGTGCCGGCATCGACGAGCTCGGTCTGTGCGACGGGGATCTGCTGAGCTGGTGTCAGGACGGCGCGCTGCAGAGTCAGGTCTGCGACTTCGGCTGCGACTGGTCCGCCCTCGGCTACTACGCCTGCCTTCCAGCGCCGGTCTCCGAATGTGGCGACGTCGATGAGGTCGGCGTGTGTGACGGCGCGACGCTCTGGTACTGCGATGCGGGTGCGCTCGTGAGCCAAACCTGCGAGGGCGTGTGCGCCTACGACGACGCGAACGGGTATTACGCCTGCTTTTGAACTAGCTGCCCGTTGAATCAGCGCCGCTCAGGGCGCCCGGGCAGCGCCGCTCGAGGAAGTCCGTGATGAGGCGCTCGACCAGCTCCCGATGTTCGAGCGACGCCGTGTGAGTCCCTCCACGAAGGAGCTCCAGCTCGGCGTTCCCGAGTCGGCGCGCCATCACCTCCGAGACCCAGTACGGCGTGAAACCGTCTCTCTCGCCGCCGAGCACGAGCGCCGGCATCGTGAGACCGGGGAGCGCTGCTTCAGCGGTGTGTTCGCCCGCCCCGTCGAGCGTCTCGAGGAAGATGCGCGGATCGATGGCCGCCATGTGCCCGAGATACGCGAGCATATCGTCGCGCGTCACGAGCCGGCCATCGACTTCGAGCAGGCGCGCCATCCACCACCCGAGCTCCGTCGGGAGGAGGCGCCGCATCACCCCGGAGAGCACCTCGGGGAACTGCTCGGCCATGACGCGCGCGGTCGGGAGCATCTTTCCGAGCACAGCGGAGTCATAGACGGTATCGAGAGGGCGGCCGTAGCTGCCGCACACGAGGACGATGCCCGCCACCCGCGCAGGTGCCCGAGTGGCCATCTCGAGCGCCACCTGCACGCCCATCGAGTGGCCAATGAGGACGGCGTGTTCAATGCCGAGCTCGTCCATGACCGCCAGACTGTCGTCGGCCAGGACGCCGATGCCATAGCCGTCGCCGGCATGGCGCTGGTAACGGCCGCCACTCTCGCCACCGGCCCAAGTGGATTCGCCGTGGCCACGGTAGTGAGGGTGGATGACGCGACTGCGGTCCGCGAGCGCGGGAGCGAGGTAGCGCCAGATGAAGCCGTCGCAACCGACGCCGTCCATGAGGAGTACACTTCCAGCATAGGACAAGCCGGTCTCGAAGACGGCGAGGCGGGTGCCATCCGGTCTCTCGACCTCGTGACGTGCGGCTCCTTCGTCGATTACACCCATGACGTCCGTCCTCTCCCGCCCATCTCAGGCGCGGCTCCTACCCTCGAATCGCCCAGTCCAGCGCGACGCTGCCGGGTGGTCCAGCGACCACGAGCCGCAAGAGGCCGCCGGGTCCAGGGACGACCGAGACGCCGCTCACGTTCTCTGGGAAGACGACCCGGTAGCCGATGTGAAGCGGAGTGATGAAGGGGTATAGCAGCGCGAACTTGGGTTTGCTCTCGAGTCGTTCAACTCTGAGCGGCGCCACCTCGATGAGCGGCGCGTCGCGACCCTGCCCTCGGAAGTGGCGGAGGCGAAGACGGAAAACAGCCGTGTCTTCCGGGGCTTCGAGGTGGTTCCAGCCCCACTCGGGCGTGTTCACTCCGATGACGAAGACCACCTCGTTCAACGCAGTCAGCACGTCTCGCTGGGCGGCGTCGGCTTCGGCAGCCGAGAAGTCCTCGTTGCCGGCGCGAGCGGCGACTTGGGCCTGCAAGAAGGCCGGGGAGAGCCACGTCGCGCTGACGAAGAGGCGACCACCGAGGGCCAAGTACGCCTCGCCGTCGCGTGTCCACTCCTGAAGCACGGCGCTATAGTTCGGCCGAGTCGGCACGCCGTTCGAACGTGGGTCGACAGGACCAGCGCGACAGCCAAACGCCGTGGCGACGCCGAGCAACGCGGCGAACGCGAGCGTGTGCTGACGCCCTCGAGCTCCGGTCGAGATCAACACGGCCCGCGCTCGCTCACGCGTCGAGCCCAGGCGCGATGTCGCTCTTGCGCAGGACGACGTCGAGGTGGAGCCCCTCGGCTTCGACGGCCGCACGGCCCCCTTCTTCGCGGTCGACAAGGACGACGACGCGGACCGGGTTCAGACCGGCGTCGCGGAGCGCACGTACGGTCGAGAGGGCCGAACCGCCGCTGGTGAGGACGTCTTCAATGACGGCGACTGCGCTACCGGGCGGGACGTTCTTGAGTCCTTCCACGCGGTTACCGGTGCCGTGGGCCTTGGGCTCGGGACGCACTAGGAGCGCCGGCACGGGCAGCCCGTCGAGCTCGCTCCGGAACGCGATGCCGCTCACGAGCGGGTCCGCGCCAATGGACGGGCCAGCGACGGCCACGTAGGCGGGGCCAGAGCGGCGGAGCAACGTCGTGAGCGCGTCGGCGCAGAGCACAATGCCTCGGGGGTGGAGACACACATTGCGGCAGTCGATGTACACGTTCGACGACCGCCCGCTCTTGAGCGTGACGGCACGCCTCTCGAAGCCCAGCCGCTGAACGAGCGCGAGCAGCTCGGGAAACTCGGGAGCGTCATTCATGTCAGGCCGCCTCGCGCCCAGACCCGGTGAACGGCTGCCATTCGTCCTTCATGTAGGTGAGCGCGTAGCCAGTCCCAACGAGGAGGTAAAGCGAAGACTGGAGGAAGGGGATCTCGGGGATGATGCGGAACGCGATGAGCACGTACGTGGCGAGCGCGTTGCCGCCCATGAAGATGTTGTAGGCCTTGCTCGAGGTCGTCCGTATCTTCGGTAGGGGGATGTTCGAGACCATCCAGAGCCCGAAGACCACGAGCATCACGGGCACCATCGCCACGAAGACGGGCGGGAACGCGTACTTCTCCGCGGTGAGATAAAAGGACGCGGAGACGCCGCCGACGAGAGTGGTCGGGACGCCCAGGAATATCTTGGAGCCGACTTCTTCTGTCATGACGTTGAACTTGGCGAGGCGTAGGGCCGCCATCACCCCGAGGAAGAGGCACGCGCAGGTGGTGACGAGCTGCATCGTCTCGCCGGCCCAGAACGCGGCGAAGCGTGGATCCTTCGTCGTGAGACCGAGGTAGAGGAAGCCCGGCGCGATCCCGAAGGTCACGAGATCGCTGAAAGAGTCGAGCTGTACCCCTATCTTGGTCGACGCGTTCAGCGCCCGGGCGACCGACCCGTCGAGCTTGTCGAGCAGGACGCACATGAGGATGAACCACGCGGCGCTCTCATAGTGGCCAGCGAAGGATTGCATGATGGAGACGAGGCCGAGCGCGAGGCTCGTGCAGGTGATGGCGTTTGGGACGACGAAACGCCAGCGACCGGTGGGTGGGAAGGCCATGGTGGCGGACCTTATCCCGGAACGCATGGGTGGGCCAGCGTCCGATGAACCGAGACGCTACTCGGGGGGGGCGAGCGGCCGGGTGGCGACCGCGACCAGCCGATGTTCGCCCCTGTGATCGAGGACCCGCACGCGAGAGAAGCCGCAGAACTCGAGCAGACCGCGGAGGTCGACGGCACTGTACACGCGGAGTTGGGACCGAAAAGCACGTTGGTGGCCCCCGCGCGTCAGGCTCCAGGCGGTGTGGAGCGTGGCGCTGACCTTGTCGAAGCGTCGGTCCTCGAAGAGGAGCGCGCCAGCGGGATCGGTGTGCTTGACCTTGCCGTAAGACGCGTCTGGATGGCGAGTCATGGTGAGAAATCGCCCACCGGGTTTCAGCGAGGCAAAGATGCGCTGGACGAGGAGCAGATCAGCGGCGGGGTCGGCGTGGTAGCCGATGAGCGCGAAGACGCAGAACGCGGCGTCGAATCCCCCCGGGAGCGGTGACGGCGTGATCGGCTCGCCCGAACCATTGGCTTCGAGCCCGTTCAGCACGTCGAGAGCGCGGATCTCAGCCTGCGTGCCGTCTTCGGCGATGCCGGCCGACCGAAGCCGGCGGCGAGCGTCGCGACGAAAGTCGTCGACTGAATCGAGCCCGACGACCCGGTAGCCGCGTTTTGCGAGCGGGACGGTGAGGCGCCCTACCCCGCAGCCAGCGTCGAGCAGTGCGACGGCGCTGGGGTCGGCGACGTCGTCGAGCTCGAGCCAGCCCAGCACGTCAGCGGCGTCGTCTTCGGCGCTGGCGAGAGTCTCTGGCCCGAACAGGAAGGGGCCAAGCTCACGCCAGAACGTGACGTCTTGCCACCAGGGGTTCACTGGAGCTCGCGGCGGTCGGTCAAGATGAGCGGACCATGGTCGGTGACCGCGATGGAATGTTCGAAGTGCGCGCTGGGGCGTCGGTCTTTCGTCACGACTGTCCAGCCGTCAGCGAGCGTCACCACCTCGTGGGTGCCGAGGTTGACCATCGGCTCGAGTGCGAGGCACCACCCGCTGCGAATGCGGGGTCCAGAGCCAGCGAGGCCGTAGTTCGGGACCTGCGGCGCTTCGTGGAGACGGCGACCGACGCCGTGGCCGCAGTACTCGCGAACGATGCCGTAGCCCTTGGGCTCGATGTGGCGCTGTATCGCGAAGGAGATGTCGTGGAGTCGCGCGCCGTCGACTGCCGCCTCGATCCCGCGGTAGAGCGACTCTTCCGTAGTCCGGAGCAAGTCGAGGATGGCCGGCCCGACATCGCCGACGGGCAACGTGACGGCGGAGTCGCCGACATAACCCTCGAGCGTGGCGCCGCAGTCGATGCTGACGATGTCACCACTCGCGAGCTTGCGCTTGCTGGGGATGCCGTGAACGACCTCTTCGTTCACGGAGAGGCACAGCGTGGCGGGGAAGCCCTTGTACCCCTTGAAGGTTGGAGTCGCCCCCCGCTTTCGGATGTGGGCCTCTGCGGCGGCGTCGAGTTCGAGGAGGGTGACCCCCGGTTCGACGAGCTTGGTCAGGAGCACGTGGACCTCTGCGACGATCCGTCCGGCCGCTCGCATCAGTTCGATCTCGCGGGCGCTCTTGCGGCTGATGTGTTCCATGGCGTTGAATCTGGCTCCTTGCCGACGACGCGATGCTTCATATACCATCCGTCGTCGGTCGGGTAGAGTTCGCTCCATTCGGGTGCTATCGAACCGAAACCGGGCCTCCGTTCAGCGGGATCCCAGATAACGGGCCACGGCCAACGCGCCGTCGTTCGAGGAGCCATGATGCAACGCCTCGTCGGCAAGAAAGTTTGGGTCGTCCAGTATGACGACGAGGACAACTCGGTCTATGGCGTCGTCGACGGCATCGCCGACGGCTTCATCGCCCTCCGCTTCGAGGCCGACACGGAGCCAACGCTCTATGTGAACATCACGAACGTGAAGGAGATCGAGGTCTTCCGCGAGCGTGGTGAAGGTGAGCTTCGGCTGCTCCGCTTCCCGGGGCCGAACACCGAGCCCTCCGACAAGCACTGAGTGGTGCGGCCTTACCGGCCAGCCTCCTTCCTCCGACGCCTCGTCTGCCGCAGCATCTCCGTCAGTGTTTTGGCCCTGTTAGCGCTCGCGTCGGGTTTCGCTCGCGCCCACGGTGCTGCTCCGACAGTCGTGGACGTCCTCGAGTGGGAGTCGGAGGCACCGACGTTGGTGCGCCTGTCCAGAGGGCTGGCTCGTCCGGACGGTGAGGCTTGGCGCTACATCTGCCCAACGCGTTGGGGTGGCCCCGAGTCCCCACTCGTAGGCTCGGCGGGCGGGCTCACCGTCGTGGCCGGCCTGCGCGGCTTGATGGAGGTCGGCAGCGACGGGCTCACGACCGCCTTGGCCGTATCGCCGCCCTTCGACTCCGTCACCGCTAGGTCCATCGCCTCTGAAGGCGACTCCGCCGACGGGGACGTCATCATCGGCCTGACGACCCAGGGTGGATTGCTCTCGTTGGCGCCCGGCGCCCCTACCCTGCTCTTGTCCTTGCAGCCACCGCCCGATGCGGTCGTGTTCGAGTCGGCGAGCCGCGTCCTCGTCGCCTCCGAGGTCGACGGGACCCTCTCGATCTACCGGGTCCGCCTCGGCACAGGCACCGCCATACGGGACCCGGACCTCGTCACCGTGCCCTACGATGGCACGCCCATCTTTGTGAAGGCCGGAGGAGCGGACGGCGCGACGTTCTGGATACGCAGCGCGACGCAGGATGGCTATCGCCTCGACCGTCTCGCCGGCCTCGGCGATCCCATCTCTCGCGCTGGTGACGGCAGCGGTGGCTCCGAAGCCGCACCGCGCGCCGAGCAGGTCACTCTGACCCCCGTGACGACGTCGGCCGATCCGATCCACGGCCCCGTCAACATCTCGGCGTCGTCTCCAGCGGGGCTCGGAGGCGACTCCGGGACGTATGTGGTCATCTCGGGTCAACCACACCGTCTGACGAGCGACGAGCTCGAACCACTCGCCAAGACCGAGCGTTTCTCGTGCCTTCGAAGCCACCCGGCGCTTGGCCTGCTGGCGTGTATACTGCCGGATCTGAAGCGCTATTCCCCGACGTCCGGGCTCGGGGAGACCGTCGTCGCGCTCGCGGAGCTGCGCCCGCCCTCGCTAGCCGGTCTCGACGACACGGACACGCAATCGTGCAAATACGATTGGCTCGACGTCGCGGTGGACGGGGGGTTCCCAGCCGACCTGCTCTTGCCGGCCGAGTGGAACGACTCCGTGCCGGATGAAGATCCGCGTAGCGACGTCGCAGGGTCGGGTGCAGGGCCAGCAGTGGCTGCTTCGGGAGACTGCCAGAGCGCTTACGGCCGTCGGAACACCCTGCCACTCGCGCTCTTCATGACTCTGGTGGCGCTCACGATTGCCCGTCGCCGGCGCAACACCTAGGAACCTGCTGTTTTTCTCCCGTCACATGCCTTCGCGCTGCCGCACGGGAGCGGCGTCAGATGCCTGCGATACGTCCTCACGTACCCAGTGGTACCCTCTGGGCGCCACTCGACACCCTCCTTGCTCCGTACGTCATCGCTTCGGTCGGCTCGGTCCGAAAGTCAGCGCCTCCTAGCCGTCGAGCGCCGCGACGGCCCGACGCAACGCGGGCGACGGGAAGCCGCTCATGATGACGTTACCGTCTGGGAGTATCGTTATCTCTACAGCCGCGGCTTCCCCGAGCTGAAGCTCCTCGAGCGTGTGCCGGTGCGTCAGCAGGTGAGCGCGCTGGTTCCGTGACGCGCAGAGCCCGAGCCCAGTCGCCTCAGACGCTTCGTAGCGGCCCGCCACGAGGACGTCGATCTCAGCCAAAGCCGCAGCGGCACCGGTCATCACCTCGAGCTCGGCCATCGAATAACCGCTGAAGACCACTATGGAATCAACGCGGCGCCTGCGCAGCTCCCGAAGGAGCGCCACCAGCCCATCGAGCTGCTGGAAGGGCTCGCCACCGCTGATGGTGATGGCCTGTACTTCAGCGCCAGCGGGCACGAGTGCGTTCGCGACCCCTTCGAACGGCTCCCGCGACCCCGCGGAGGCGTCGTGCGTCCCTGGGTTGAAGCAGCCCCGGCAGCCGAGTGTACAGCCTTGAAGGTGAAGGACGTTACGCCTCCCCGGCCCATTGACGGTGCTCCCGAGCAGCACGCCAGCGACCTGCAGCATCACGAGCGACAACGCCGCTGTGAACGCCGCTGTGAACGCTGCTGTGAACGCCGCTGTGAACGTCGCTGTGAACGCCGCTGTGAACTCCGCTGTGAACTCCGCTGTGAACTCCGCTGTGAACGCCGCTGTGACCTCCGCTGTGAACGCTGCTGTGAACGCCGCTGTGAACGCCGCTGTGGCGACGCCTCGCTCATCGCTCGACTTCCCACCCCGGGACGATGGTCATCAGGTCGGTGATGACGTCGAGCGCCGGACGGCCTTCGTGGACGAGCTGAAACACCGCTCGGGAGATGGGGATGTTGATGCCGAGGCGGGCGCCGAGCTCGCACGCGACCTTCACCGTATTCACGCCCTCGGCAACCTGCCGCATCTCGGCCTGCATCTGCTCCAGCGTCTGGCCGCGTGCGATACGGAGACCCACTTGGTGATTTCGCGAGAGTGGGCTGCCACACGTCGCCATGAGATCGCCCATCCCGGCGAGGCCCGCCATGGTCTTGGGGTTGCCACCGAGCTTCTCCAAGAAGCGAGAGAGCTCGGCGAGGCCGCGTGTGACGAGCATCGTCTTGGTGTTGTCGCCGTAGCCGAGGCCCTCCGCGACACCGGACGCGATGGCGATGACGTTCTTCAGAGCCCCACAGAGCTCCACGCCAATCAGGTCCGGGTTGCCGTAGACGCGGAAGCGAGGGCCGAAGAGCGCCTCCTGAGATCGCTTCACGACCTCGTCGTAGTCGGAGGCCACCACTGTGGCGCTCGGGTGGCCGAGGATGACCTCTTTGGCGAGGTTCGGCCCAGAGAGGGCGCCGACGCGAAGGCAGCACGTCTCTTCACGAAAGATCTGGGTCATGCGGCGGGCGGTCCCGGGTTCGAGCCCCTTACTGCAGGAGACGAGGGTGTGACCGGCGTGAACGTGGTTGCCGAGCTCGTTCATGACGGGGCGCATGACCTTGGTCGGCACCACGACGAAGATGAGTTCACAGCGTTCCGCGACCTCCTTTAGGTCGCCCGTCGTCTCGATGCCCTCGGCGAGCTCGAGGTCCGGCAAGTACTTAGGGTTACGCCGCTCACGGCCGATGCTTCGCGCCGTGTCTGGGTCGCGGAGCCAGAGGAGGGTCTTCGGGGACGACTTCGACGTCCTAAGAATGTGGGCGATCGCGGTGCCCCAAGACCCGCCGCCGAGAACACCGATGTGGGTGGCTGCCATCGCTCTAATCTCGCCTCACGGTAGCGACTTGTCGAGGGGCGAGACGGGACGAGGAGGACCGTACGGGCCACCCCCGACGCGATCGAGGAGAAACTTGATAAAAAATCCACTCGGGCAGAAATGACCCATTGCGGGCAGCCACGTCGACCGTCAACATCCCGCGCATGGCCTAGTCCAGCTTCGAGCCCCGAGGCTCCTGAATCGCCTGCCCGATTTGCCCAAGGAGCTTTCATGATCCAGCTCTCGACCGTCGTCCTCGCTGCCACTCTCCTCGCTGCTCCTTCGGCGTTTGCCAAGGGCAAGGACAAGGACAAGGGCGGCTGTAAATGGCAATACGGAAAGGCCAAGGTCGGCGTCTGTCTCGACATGCCCGGCTCGAAGCCGCACTTCTACGTGAACGTGCCGCCCCCCGCTGCGGCAGCCCTCGTGAAGTTCGCGGGCGCATCGTATCCGGGGAGCTATTTCCCTGATGGCGATGGCGACGGCTACGGCACGGGGACCGAGCTCGCGTGTCCCGCTCCGGGCCACGCGCCCGTCGGTGGTGACTGCAGCGACGCCGATGCGTCGGTGAACCCTGGCGCCGCTGAGATCTGCGGAAACGGATTCGATGAGAACTGCGCCGGAGGCGCGGATGAGGGCTGCAGTCCGCCCTGTCCATGCTTCACGACGGCGTCCATCGCAGCCGCGCGGGCCAACTTCCTTGGAGAGGGCTGGGACACGACGTCCGATTACTGCGACGACCACACCGTCTATGGCGACGGCTACTCCTACGACTGGGTCCGCCTGGAGTGGAGCGGTTCGATGGCCGACGGCAGCGGCGCCGAGCTCGACCGCTTCTACGGCGTCGACTTCGTGGACGGTGGCACTGGGACTTACTGTGAGCGCTACGAGTTCAGCCTGAACCTCGGTTCGCCATCAGACGAGGACTACCAGAAGGTCAACCTCAGCGCCGACGAACACGACTCCTGTCTGGCGGTCCTCCTCGACGCGGCCGCAGCAGCCGACATCGCCTGTAGCGAGACCACCTACCCCTGAAGTGGTGCTGCTCCGAGTAGTCGCATAGCCCACGGGCTACCCCGAATCGTCGGCGGGAGGTGCCGCGAAATCGCCCTCCCGCGGATTGGCCTCGACGGCCAATCCACTGTACTCGCGATGGCCAGGGCGTTTGCGGTGGCGAAAGCGGGCTCATTGCCCCG
>CANMLD010000071.1 GCA_947498315.1 Pseudomonadota bacterium
GCACTGCCGACGCAGCCGACCTCTTGCTTCGACTGGGCGCCGATAGGCGCGTACTCGAGCGACGAAGGCGGGCTGCATCGCCCGCCTTTGAGCGAGAGCAACTCGATGCTAGAAAATTGCCGGTGGACGCCAATCGGAGTTTTGTCCGACCCACGGAGTCCACCCGGGCGACCTGGACCCCTCCAGGCGCCGACGAGAGAGGTGCCCCATGATGATGCAAACGATGCCCAGCCAAGCCCCCGTTCAGCTCGCGACCCTCATCGCCGGCTTCCCCAAGTGGCTGGCGACGGCTCGGCCGACCCGCCTTCAGTGGCTGCTCATTGCCGTCCTTGCGACGCTCCTGCCGGGCGGCTACGTCGCGCTGGCGTCGGCCTTCGCGATGCGTCGCCAGCAGCGCGCCCTGCGCTACGCGTTCGCGTTCTGAAAGGAAGGTGCGCTCCGCCGAGGCACGAGGCCTCGGCGGAGCATGCGCGGACGCACGCCCGCATAGAACTCGAGGACACTGGAGCAATCACCGGAGCTCCCTGAGAAGTGCTCCGGACGTCGACGCGAGGTCAAGACCCTAAGGCCATAACCTAACGTGATGTATGGTAGCTCAGAGCCGCTCGCTCAGGTCGTCGCGCCGCAGATGGTCTCCATCATGAGCCGACAGACGACGTAAGGATCGCAGTTCGCGTTCGGGCGGCGATCTTCGAGGTAGCCCTTCTGATCCTTGGCGACATGCCACGGGATGCGGATAGAGGCGCCACGGTCCGAGACGCCGTACTTGAACTGGTTCCAGGCGCAGGTCTCGTGGTGACCGGTAAGGCGGTCCTTGATACCCGGGCCGTAGTTCTCGATGTGGAGCGAGGCCTTACGACCGAGCGCCTCACAGGCATCGATGATGGGCTGGTAGCCTTCGCGCATCGCCTTGGTCGAGAAGTTCGTGTGGCAACCGGTGCCGTTCCAATCGCCCTTCACGGGCTTGGCGGCAAGGCTCACCGTGACGTCGTAGTCCTCAGCGATGCGGTTCAGCAGGTAACGCGCGATGGTGAGTTGATCGGCCATCTCGAGGGGGCCGATGGCACCGACCTGGAACTCCCACTGACCTGGCATCACCTCGGCGTTGATGCCGACGAACGCGAGGCCGGCGTCGAGGCACGCCTGCATGTGGTCTTCCACGATCTCTCGCCCGGACGCGAGCCCCGCGCCGATCGCGCAGTAGTAAGGGCCCTGCGGTCCCGGGAAGCCGTCCTTTGGCCAGCCGAGCGGCTTGGCTCCGTCGAAGAACGTGTATTCCTGCTCCATGCCGAACAGGCACTCGGCCGACGCGAAGCGTTTCGCCACGGTCGTCAGGGCAGCCCGCGTGTTGGTCGGGTGCGGACCGAAGTCCTTGGCGAGCAAGACCTCGCACAGGACGAGCTTGTTGTCGTCGCCGCGCGTTGGGTCCTTGCACACGAAGACGGGCTGCAACACGCAGTCGGACTTGTCACCGGGGGCCTGATTGGTGCTCGAGCCGTCGAAGCCCCAGACCGGGGGCTCCTGGCCCAGCGCGACGATCTTGGTCTTGGAACGGAGCGAGGCGGAGGGTTCGGTGCCATCGAGCCAGATATATTCGGCCTTGTACGTGCTCATGCGTCCTTCCGGTGTCCTGTAGGGGTGCGGCGCCAGTTTGAGGCGGGTTCGCCATGCGCCGTTACAATCCGTGTGCCAAGCGGCAAGGAGCCAGCCATGACGCGATCGTAGACGCGAGGCAGTTCGTCAGAGCGCCAAATCCCTACAGTAATGTCGGAGAAATGAGGAAAACCAACACAGATGTCGGAAAGGCTCAGAAGTGAAGGTTCACCCGGGCCAGCCACGTCGCGTGCGTTGGGGCGTCGCCCCAGATGACGCGATGCCAGAGCCCACCGAGGCCCACGCTCCATCCCGGCCCGCCCCGGTAGTCGATTCCGCCGCCGAGCTGAAGGCCGAGGCCCTCTCGATCGGCTTCACCCACCCGCAACGCGCCCGTGCCTTCGAGCGCGAAGATCAAGTAGGGCACCCATTCGAAGGCGTCGAGGTGATAGAGGATACCGACGCTACCTGTCACAACGTGCTGCATTGGCGCGCCGTCCGAACCCGGCACGCCAGACCAGGCCGCATCGGTCGTGAAGTTCCAGAAGTCGTCTAGTCCGAGCGTGTACCGAAGCGCGACGCCACCGCCATGCGAGTCGACGCTCGCGTAGTGACCAGAGAGCGAGACCGTGTGGTCGCCGCCGGTGGAGAGGGCAGAGGCGACGACGAGGTGGGAAATCAGCCCGAGCACGGGAACTCCTGCAAGACGAGAACTAGCGCTGACAACCCTACGCGGGGTCGATCCGAAACTCGACCTCCATTGCGCGTTCACCGTACAGCTCGAGCTCCGCGAGGACGACTCGGCGGTCGCCCGCCCGTATGCCCGGTGGCACCGTGACCCACGCCTTCAGCCGCAAGGTCACGATACCTCGGCCCTGGCACATCGGGCACCGCGTGCGCTCGAACTCCGCGCCAGCGCAGCTAGGGCAGGGCTGCGACACGGGCAGGCGCACGAGGACGCGTCCGCCGCGCTCGGCCACGGTGCTCAGGATGGCCACGCGAGCTCGGGAGGACGGCGTGGCGTTTTGGCGCGGCTCTTCGCGCCGCTCTTCCTGTCGACCATGGTGCCGCGTCTCTGGCGCCGGTGGCTTCTCCCGAGGTCGAGCTTCGGGGCGTGGCGATGGCCTTGGGGTGACGGGTGGCGTCCAAGACCGTTCGGCCCTCAGAACGTCGTCGCGGTGGAGCTCACATGTCGCGTCGTCGCCGAGGACCACCCAGGCCGCCTGAACGGCGTGGAAACGCTCGACGTCGGAGCCTGCCCCCGTGTCTGGATGAAAGCGGCGTGCGAGGCGTTTGTAGGCCCGGCGAATCTCAGCCCGGGTGGCGTCGCTCGAGAGGCCGAGCGTAGCGAAGTGGTCGATGAACGAGGACGTAGTGGGCGAAGCTCAGGAGTTCGCGTCGCGCGACAAGAACCGGATGTGGAAGTGGTTCTTGTGGCTCGGCGTGTGCCGGATGAGACCTTCCGTGCGCCCCATACCTCGTGGGTACTGAAAGTACTCCTCCAGCTTCCGTGCCGACATGCCAGCCTTCTTCGCGTGTTCGTAGAGCGGCTTTTGCAAACCGTAGTCGACGAAGATGTAGTCGACCATGCCGGTATCGATGAAGGTCTTGAGCAAGAACCATGTCTTCTCGGCGTCGATGGTATCGGGCGTGGCCCACCGGAAGTAGTCGGGCGCCGGACGCACGTCGTGGTAGTACCCGATATCGACATCGAGGCCATTCTGATGAGACCGATGGGGTGGGAAACGGCCGCCGTGTTCGCGCGAGAGGTCGCCGACGAGGACGTCCGGGGCGTTCTTCCACTTGCGCTTTACCTTCGGCAGCACTGTCATCAGCAGGGTGATAGTCTCGTTCGTTCCGTAGGCGTTCGCGCCGCTGCGGACGACATAGCCCGGCCCGTCGGGTAGCTTCTCGCCATGGACGAGGCGCCCGCCCTGCGGGATGCCCTTCGCGACCGACGGGTTCTCCGGTCCTTCGACCTCGACCTTGATGGTCTTGCCCGGGACCAGCCTCATGCGGCGGCCCCAGCTATTGACCCGCTTGAGCTCTTTGACGGTGGTGTCGTACTTCTTCGCGATCTTGATGGGCGTGTCGCCGCGCTTCACCGTGTGTTCGAGCATGCGGCGCGGCCGCACCGGCACCTGCGAGTAGACTGTCAGCCGCTGTCCCGGCTTGAGCCGTGTCCCGCGGACTTTGTTCCAACGCTTCAGCTCGCGGCTGCCGACTTCGTAACGAGCGGCGATGCTGCGCAGCGTCTCGCCCTTGACCACCACGTGTTCGACTTCGAAGCCGTCGACATTGCGGGCTGCCGCCACACTCGCCAAAAGGCAAGCGGCGAGCAGGGTGGCGATCGCCTTTCGCAGGTAGAGCGTCATCGTCCGACGACGTTGCGCCACCATTCGTTGGAAGTCAAGGCACTTTCTTCATCACGATCGAGCCCTGTGGACAAAGTCAAGAAACTTGCCGGAACGCGTCGTCAAGGAAAGTCGTTGAGGCCGCGTCGAGCGATTGGCCGCCCATGGCACGAAACCAGGTCCGTTGCCGCTTGGCGTAGGCGCGGTGGCCCGCGGCGATCTCCTCGCGGATCCCGGCCGGTGCCGGCTGACCCGGATGCGCCACCAGCCACTCGCTCAGCTCTCGGTATCCGAGCGTCCGAAGCGCGCGACCCTCCGGGGGCAGGCCCTCCGCGAGGAGACCTTCGACTTCCGCTTCAAAGCCGTTCTCGAACATGGCGGCGACCCGGCGCCAGAGGCGCTGAACCAGAATCGGCTGGGCGAAGTCCGGGACGAGCAACGTGGTTACGTGGCGGGGCGTCCCTGCTTTCCGGCCCCCCTCCGTGAGGGCCTCGGCGTGGTACACCGACAGGCGCTTGCCCGTGCCTTCGAAGACCTCGAGCGCTCTCAGTACCCGCTGCGTGTTGCGCGGGCCGCCTTGAATGCCGCGCGCCGCTTCGGGATCGGCCGCCCGCAGGCGCTTCCATAGCGGCTCGATCCCGGCGGACGCATGCTCTTGAGCGATACGCTCTCGAACGGCGGCCGGGATCTCGGGGATCTCGGCCAGCCCATCTCGGAGCGCCTTCAAGTAGAGGCCCGTCCCACCGACGACGATGGGGCGGCGCCCGCGTTCTTGAATCTCCGCGATGATCCGATCGGCCTCTCGAACCCACGCGCCCGCGTCCGGCGGGGTCATCGGCGACCAGCTCCCGAAGAGGTGATGCGGCACGTCGCCGCGCTCGGCCACAGTGGGGCTGGCCGAGCCGACCTCGAAGCCGCGCAGCAGTTGCACCGAGTCGCCGCAGACGATCTCACCGCCCAAGTGACGCGCCAAATGGACGGACAGCTCCGTCTTCCGGCAGGCGGTCGGGCCTCCGATGAGGATCAGCGAAAGTGGCCTCATCGTGGAAACAACCTCTCGAGTGCATAGGGAGAAAAACTCGTGATTACAGTAGGTCGCATGCTCAAAACGGCAGGGCTCAGTGTCGCCAGATCGGCGACGAGCTCCCTCTCGCCGAGCGGCTCGCCCGGCATAGGCGCGGCTTGTTCCGCGACGGCCCTCGCGACCTCGTTCAACTGACTCCGACCGGCAGCTATCGCGGCGACGGCGGCCCGGATGAAGCGTGCAGGTTCGAGCGCCGGCAGCGGCGCCGGGACGGCCGAGACGAGGACGTCGCCACCCCCGAAGGGCTCGACCGCGAAGCCGAGCTCCGCGAGGACCGGAAGGGCAGCCAAGCCGGCTTCACGCGGGGTCAACGTGACGGGCTCAGGGAAGAGAAGCTGCTGCGCGGGGGCGGTCGGCAGCGCAGCGCCGCGGAGGAGACGTTGTTCCATGACTCGCACTGACGCGGCGGGCCCGTCGATCAGGACGAGCCCATCGGGGCTCTCGGCGACGACCCAGCGGCCCAGGACGACGCCGACGCAGCGCCACGCGGGCTTCGTCTGTCCACGCGTCTCCCCTCGCTCGACGGGAGCGCTCTCGGGCTCTGCGGCGCGCGGCGCCGGCGTCGGCTCTCGCGTCCAAGCAGGAGTGACGGGCGGCGCGTGCACAGCCGGCGGCTGGGGAGCCGCTTCGCCTAGCAGTAGTGGCAAAAATGACAGCGATGTCCCTTCACCCCCGAGCGGAGAGCTGCGGCCCACCATGGGCAGGCTCGTGGGCGCAGTGAGCCCCCAGGGCGCATCGTTCAGCATCAGCCGCAACGCGCGGAGGACGAGCCCATGAATCGCGCCGCTCTCGACGAAGCGCACCTCCGACTTGGTGGGGTGGACGTTGATGTCGACCGACCCGGGCGGGACGAAGAGGAAGAGCACCGCGACGGGGAACTGCTGCCGCTCGAGGAGCGAGCTGTAGGCCTGCGTGATCGCGTGCTGAATCACCTTGTCGCGCACGAAGCGCCCGTTGATGAAGGTGTAGATCCAGTTGGCGTTCGCCTTCACGAAGCCCGGGTCGCCAGCGAAGCCCGTCACGCGATGGTCGCCGACCGTCAGCTCGACCTCCCAGAGCCGCTTGCAGCTCTCTCGCCCGAGCACCGAGATGATCCTGTCCTGAAGGTTGCCGTCCGCGGGGAAGTCGAGTGACGTCTTCCCGCCGTGAACGAGCGTAAAGTGCACTTCGGGCCACCCGAGGGCGATCCGCTCTACGAAGCTCCGTATGCGCTGTAGTTCTGTGGAGGACTGCTTCAGGAACTTCCGCCGTGCGGGGACGTTGAAGAAGAGTTCTTCCACCGTGATCTCGGTGCCAACCGGCCCGCCCGCCGGCTCCATGATGGGCTCATCGGCGCCGTGTCCCACGATGCGAACGCCTTCGTCGGCGCCGCGTTCGCGGGTCCGCATGGAAAAGCGTGAGATGGAGCGTATGGACGGGAGCGCCTCGCCGCGAAAGCCGAGGGTCTCGATGGTCTTGAGGTCGTCCGCGACGCGTACCTTGCTGGTCGCATGGCGCAACAGCGCCGTCATCGCGTCGTCGGGGCTCATGCCGCAGCCGTCGTCGAGGATGCGGATGAGGCGCTGCCCACCGTCCTCGAGCTCGATCCGGATCCGGGTCGCGCCGGCGTCTAGCGCGTTCTCGACAAGCTCCTTGACGACCGACTCGGGCCGCTCGACCACCTCGCCGGCTGCGATCTGGTTGGCGACGTGGTCTGGCAGGACGTGGATGCGGCGGTTCACGGGGGCATAGTGGCGGCTGGCGGCGCCCCCGACAATCCTTCGGTCCACTTTCCCACGTCCGTATCGTGGGCCACACCCGTACCGACGCGTCACCCAAAGGCTCCGCCCGCGCCGCTTAGCGGCTCCTGAACTTTCGCGGGTCGCTCCAACTTTTTTTTGGCGCCCCCGGGAACTTCTTCTCAAACCGGCTGTCGTACCGCCCCGTGAGACCGACGCAAGGGCTTTGTCCGAGCGGAGGTGTTGAGAAACAGCGCGGGAAGAATCGAGACCAGGGCGACTTTGGCGCTGCATTGCGCGCATTTCGGCCCTCAGTCCGCTTTTCGAGACCGCGCAACTCGCGATATACTCCTCGCGGGCCACGCCCGGGGAGCCATAAGGCTTTCGGTCCAAGGAGCTAGCCATGACGCCTCGTCTTCGTGCCTTCCTGTTCGCAGCCATCGCTGCGGGGTTCTTCGCGCCTGCCATGGCGTCAGCCGAGGACCGGCCTGCTGCAGTCGTGCCCCCGGGTGGCGACAAGCAATACGACTTCGACACCGACACGGTGGAGGTCGACGTGCTGAAGCCGGACATGACCATGGTCGAGGTTCTCAAGAACCGGGCTCGCCAAAGCCTCATCCGTATCCGGACCGACTTCGTGAAAGAAATCGTCCGTTCGGCAGAGGACATCTAACGCCATGAGCCAAGGACGCATCCAACTCGAAGTCATCGAAGGCAGCCGGGTCATCGATACCCGCGCCTTCGCAGGCACCGTCATCGAGATAGGCAAACTCTCCAAGTCGGACTTCGTGCTGAAGGACGACAGCGCGAGCCGGCGCCACGCACGCATCGAGATCGACGCCGAAGGTCGAGTGCACCTACTCGACCTCGAAAGCACCAACGGCACCAAGCTGAATGGCATGCGTGTCGGTAAGTCTCACCTCACCGACGGCGACGAGATCGAGATCGGGCTCACGCGTCTCCGCGTCCGCTTCGATGCCGAGCTCAAGCGCGTCGCGCAGATGAACGCGCCCTCGAGCCGGACAACGCTCACTCGAGACGGCTTCTACTCCAGTCAAGACGACGCCAAACGCGGTGGCCTCATGGCCATCGAGACGGCGCTGCTGTGGGAAGACGTCGCGATTCAGGCTGACTCCTTCCGGCGCTCGTCGCTTTCGCCGCGATTTGCCGGGTTCATGCTCCTGCTGTTCGCGTTCACGCCGATCCCGCTCTTCGCGGGCGCCGTGTTTGCTAATGTGGCGGGTGCGAGCACTCTCGCCCTCACCTTCGCCACGTTTGGGTTCGGCTTCCTCATCAACTTCGCCATGGACGTCACGGGGTGGCGGCACATGGTCACGGACTCGATCGCCCGCATGAAACGCGGCGAGACGGTCTATATCGGCGAGACTGCGGGCTCGCGATTCTTCCTGCCTTCCGAGGCGCTTGGTTCGAAGGAGCACCCGCTCCTGGTCCCAAACGGCGACGGTTGGGGCCTCGACCTGGGTCTCGAAGGGATCAAGGGCGACCTGCTGGTGGATGGCAAAGTCATCTCCCTTGACGACGCACGCCTCACCGGACTCCTGAGGGGCGGCGTCCTCCCGATGCAGCCCGGCTCGAAGGCGCGCCTGCGCTTCGGCCAGTTCTCGATGTTGCTCAGCTACGTGAACGAGCCCCGCACGGCGCGGCCCGGCCTCTTTACCGGCGGGGGCATCCAAGAGTTCGCCTACGTGGCGCTCTCGGCCATCGTCCACTTCAGCGTGCTCATCCTCTTCGTCTATCTCCAACCGGAAGACGAGATCCAGATCCGTCGTCCGAAGAGCCCGATGATCGCTCGCTTGATCGCGGTCGAGTCCATCAAGAACAAGGAGAAGGAGAAGAAGAAAGAAGAGAAGGAGGAGGAAGAGCTCCCCGAGAAGGTCGAGATCAAGGAAGACGAAGTAGCGCTCGACGCCGACCCGACCCCGGCGGTCACGGAGACCGAGAAGCTCACGCCGACCGAGAAGCCGAAGGTCGCCGACGCTCGCCCCAACCCGCGCACCGGGCCTCGCATCCCGATGACGGAGGAGCAGAAGAAGGTCAAGACCGAGCAGACGAGTCGCATCGCCAAGGCGACCGCTGAGAAGTACATCCCGACGGACATGCTCGCCTCTGTGACCGGCAAGAACCTACTCAGCGGGCCCAAGGGCTCAGGCCTCAACATGAAGGTCATCGCTGGGGGAGCAGGCGCGGTCGATGACGGCGGCGGCTCAGCAGGCGCCATGGGCAACTACGCCGGCGGTGGTACCGAAGGCCAGGGTGGCTATGCCGCGATGGACTTTGGCGGCAACAGCGGCGTCGCTGGCACCGGCGGCACGGGCGTCGGTGGTCCGGGTGGTCCAGTCGTCGCCGGTCTCGACAAAGACGGCGGCGGTGGCAACCGTCTCAAGGCCGGCGGCCTCGTCGAACGCGAGCTCAAGGCCATCGTCGCCTCGGCGGGCGAAGCAACGACGTCCGGCGGCCTGACCAAGAAGATCATTCAGCAGTACATGGACCGCCAGAAGGGCCAGATCGTCTCCTGCTACAAGAGGGAGATTCAGAAGAACCCCAACCTCGAAGGCAAGGTGGTCGTCGCGTTCACCATCAGCCCGACGGGTAAGGTGATGTCGCCCTCGATTCGGTCCAGCACGCTGGGCAGCAGCCCGGTCGAGCAGTGCATCGTGAGCAAGCTCGGACTCTTCAAGTTCCCGGCCCCTGATAACGCAGGCGCAGTGAAGGTGACCTATCCGTTCCTGTTCCGTACCCGGTAGCACCCAAGGAGGAAGCCTACGCTCCTCCACGTGTTCCCCCGCCGCTCTACTCTTTCGCCCCTGGGCGACGCGGTGTTTCTTTGTCTTGGCGCTCATCGCGATGGCCGGCACCACCGCCTGCGACAAGGCCCAATCCGACTCCATACGCCTCGCAAACCTCGGCAAGAAGGCCATGGAACGCGACGACTACCGAGAAGCACGCATCCGCTTTAAGGAAGCGGTTGACGTCTTCCCGGAGAACGCCAGGGCGCACTATGGACTCGGGGTTTCGCTCATCGAGTTCGACGAGCTGAATCAGGCCCGCAAGCACCTCCGCGAAGCCAGCAAGCTTGACACCACGATGACCGAGGCTTTCTATCAACTTGGCGTGGTCGCCCTCCGCGATGACAAGCTCGACGAAGCCGAGCAATCACTCCGCAAAGCGCTCGAACAGCAGCCGGACCACAGCGCGGGGCAATACACCTTCTCCCAGCTCCTCGAGCGCCAGGGCAACATCAAGGACGCCGAGACCGCGCTCCGCCGCTCCATCGTCCTCGACCCTTACCAGCCGGCCGCTTTTCTCCTTCTCGCACGACTCTACACGCGCGTCGGCGCGGAAGACGAAGCCATCGCGGTTCTCCGGGAAGGGCTACGGCTGTGCACCGATGACAAGGTCGAGTCCGCCTCCCAGATCGCCCAGCTCTACAACGAGCTCGGCATCTTGCTCCAGCAGGCAGGCCGCTACACCGAGTCCATCGAAGCGCTGACCAAGGCCATCCGCCTCCCCGGAGCGACCCCTGAGATCGTCTTCAACCTCGGCTGGGCGCACGCGTCGAACGGCGAGGTTCAGCCCGCGCTCTCGTACTTCAACCAATACATCGAGCTCGCCGAGCCCAATAATCCCGCCGTCCGAATCGCCATGAACGTCGCCCGTCACCTGCGCCAGCGCCTCACCGCCGACTCGGACGGGTGATGCGTTTACTGGTGGGGGGCGACCCCCGAACCCCCCTGATGGTCGCGCTACGCCGCCCCGGGGCCCTGTCGCAGGGGACCCGCTGATTTCGCCGTGGACCTCTGGATCCGCATACAGAGCGCGCTGCTCGCCGCCGTCATCTCGTCGGCGCTCGCGGTCACCATCCTCCTCCGCAACCGCCGAAATCGCCTCTATCAGCTCTACGCCACGTTCAACCTGAACCTGGTCGCTTGGTACATCTCCGACGCGCTCTCGGTCTACCTCGGCGCCAGCACGCCCTTCCTCGACAAAGTGCGCGTGCTCGTCGCGATCATGATCCCGCTCAGCGCGCTCCGCTTCTTTCGCGCGTTCGTGTCGGACAAGTCCCCACTGTCGGACCGCATGTACCGGCTCTTCGTCGCGATGGCCGTCATCCTCGCGGTGCTCGTGTTGGCGGACGTCCATCGGGAGACCGAGCTCGTCGACCGCGCCATCTACGGCTACATCTGCATCGCCCTCTATGTCTCGCTCTACTTCATTTACAGGCGCTTCAAGCGCCTCGAGTCAAAGCTCGAACGCACTCGCCTCCAATACCTCATGGTCTCCGGCGCGGTCGCGTTCACCCTGGCGCTCCTCGATTACCTCCCGGGCATCGGCTACTACTTCTTTGGTAATATCCTCACGATATTGTTCCTGTATTTCGTCTTTCAGATCATCCTGAAGCTGCGCGTCCTCGACCTCTACGAGTTCCTCGGGCGCGCAATCGTGATGGCGACCTTCTCTTTCGTCGTTGCGGGCATCTACATCACGCTCGTCGTCTGGTGGCGCAAGGAGATCGATCTCTTCGTCTTCAACACACTCATCGCGTCGATCGTGCTCTACATCCTCTACGATCCCTTGCGCGTCTTCGTCGAGGAGCGCATGAACCACCTCCTCTTCCGGGAGCGCTACGAGTTCGAAGCGCACCTCGAAGCGCTGCGCCGCCAGATGAGTACACTCATCGACGTCGAAGACTTGGCCGACACCATCCTCCGCCGGCTCGAGACCAGCCGCCGCGTCACCCACGCTGCTGTCTACCTCCTCGAAGAGTACGGCCTCGCCTACTCCGCCCAGGCCTACATGGGCCCGATGCCGCTACGGCGCCTCGATCGCGTCACGCACCACCCCTTCCTCCGTCGATTGCGCGATCAGGCGGCTGTCGTGCTCGAGAACCTCGAACGTGAACGGAAACAGCTCGAAGAGCACGGCGCCCCGCCCGGCGCGGTCGAAGAGCTCGACAACGTGCTCGCCACGATGACCGCGCTCCACTCCGGCGTCGCGTTGCCGTTCATCGCCGACGGGCAAGTCCTCGGCTTCCTCACCATCAAGGACGACCGCCTCCGCGAGGCCTACTCGTCGGAAGAGCTGCGCCTCCTCGCAGGCGTCGCCGCGCAAGCCACGCTCGCCATCGAGAACTCCCGCCTCTTCGACAAAGTGCGTGACCGAGACCGGCTCGCCGCGCTCGGCGAGATGTCGGCCGGCCTCGCGCACGAGATTCGGAACCCGCTCGGCGCCATCAAAGGCGCGGCCCAGCTCCTAGAGGGGGGCGAGCCCGATCCCGAGATGCTCCGTATCATCGTCGACGAGACCAACCGCCTGAACACCGTGGTCTCCGAGTTCCTCGACTACGCGCGCCCGAACCGCAAACCGAACCTCGTCGAGACCGACGTGAACCGAGTCGTCGAGCTCACCCTCGACGTGGTGCGCGCCGACAACCCCGGCCGCCACGAGATCCAGACCCGACTCATGGGCGTGCTCCCGAAGGTCCAATCCGACCCCGAGCAGCTACGGCATGTCTTCCTGAACCTGGCTCAGAACGCGCTACAAGCGATGACCGCCACGGGAGAGCCCGGCACCCTGGCGGTCACCACCCGGCTCGTGGAGTCTCGCGGCGCCGCGCTCGAGGGCGACACCGCGCTCATCCGCATCGAGTTCGCCGACTCGGGGCAAGGCATCCCGGACGAGATCCGCAAGAACCTCTTCATCCCCTTCTTTACGACCAAACAACGCGGCACGGGACTCGGCCTCGCGCTCAGCTTGCGCCTCGTGCGGAATCTCGGCGGCAACATCGAGGTTGTCTCGAGGCCGGGCCAAGGCAGCACCTTCACCGTCGTGTTGCCAGCCCGGCTCTCACCTTCGTTTCCACTCGTACTCGCGCCGACCGGAAGCCTCGCATGACCAGTCCCGATGGCTTTCATACCTGGATCGAGGTGTCTAGACGCGCCCTCCTGCACAACCTCGAGACGTTACGACGAAGCGCTGCAGGCGCCCTCGTCGCGCCCGTCGTCAAGGCCAACGCATATGGCCACGGTCTCGAGCTCGTCGCGGGCGTCTTGGCCTCAGCCGGCGTCCCTCGCCTCTGTGTCAACGAGCTCGACGAGGTGCGCCGGCTTCGTGCGCTCGGCCTTACCCTCCCAATCTACGTGCTCGGCCCTACGCTGCCTTCCGACTCGGCGCGGGCTGCTGAGCTCGGCTGCGAGCTCGTCGTCTCGTCATGGTCTCAGCTCATGGCGCTCTCGTCGGCCGGCGACGCGATCGGCCGCGCCGTCGGCGTGCACCTTAAAGTCGAGACCGGCACGCATCGCCAGGGCGTCCCACCATCGGAGATCCGGGGGATCCTGGCCCGCCTCCCAGAGCTCCCGGGCGTACGGCTCGTAGGACTGACGACGCATCTCGCCGACGTCGAAGACGAGACCGAGTCGAGCTTCGCCCGCGTCCAGCTCGCCGCGTTCGACGAGGTCGCTTCATCTCTTCCGCCCGGTGTCCTACGTCATGTGGCCGCTAGCGCCGGCGAGCTCCTCATCCCTGAAGCGCGCTATGACATGGTCCGCCCCGGCATCGCGCTCTATGGCCTCTGGCCGAGCGAAAAGACTCGTATCGCCACGGAGTTGCTGGGAGAACGGGCCTCAGATAAGCCGCCCATCCTGCTCGAGCCGGCCATGCGCTGGATGACCCGTGTCATGCAGCTTCGTGACGTAGAAAAGGGCGCGTGGGTCGGGTACGGACGCACGTCGCGTCTCGCCCGCGCTACTCGACTCGCCCTGTTGCCCGTCGGGTATTGCGACGGCTGGGACCGGGGTCTCTCCAGTCAAGGTGTGGTGGCCATCGGCGGACGATTGGCCCCCGTCATCGGTCGCGTCGCCATGAACATGACCGTTGTCGACGTCACAGACCTCTCCGTAACCGAGGGAGATCGGGTCCTCCTCCTCGGCCCGGACCACGACGAGACCACGGCCGACCGTCTTGCCGAGCGCCTCGGGACGATTCACTATGAGGTCACGACTCGTATCGAAGCGCGGCATCCTCGTGTTCTGGTGGACTAGTGATGCGTCTCCTCATCCTCACAGCCTCCCTTGCGTTCGCACAGGGCTGCAAGGGCCGCGGGCAAGTCACCATTGAACTCACGTTCGACGGTAAGGCTCTCACGAATTATAAAAGGCAAAGGGCCTCGACGCCTTGACCCCCGAAGGCGGCGGCTAAGTCTACCGCTGCGAGGGCGGGACAAGCCTCTACGTCATTCAGGACACGAGCGTCGCCAAGGACGAGTCCATCGTCGCCAACACCAATTCCGAAAGTGGTATGTCGGGAAAGCTCACACCGGCCGTCTTTGCATCGACACGCGGAAGTGTCCCGTGCCCGTCGGCCAAGGCCCTCGCTCGTACTACCGGGGAGCCGTCCATCCCTCCCGCGAAGCCCGGCACTTGAACGCTCGAGATGGCAGAGCCTTGCGGGCCTGTGACCTTCAAAGTCACGCGCGCAGATTGACCGCAGCGCCGGGCGCGCGCGTTCGAAATGAATCGTCGTGGACGCGAGCATCTCGACGATGGCTTCGGCATCTCCCCCATGCGGCTGCCCACTCGAGGCTGGCCCGAACTCTTCCCTCTAACTTCCGCTACTTCTTTCCCGCCTGGTTTTGACTGTCCGGAGCTCGCTCCGGACAGTCTATCCACCATGATGTTCCCGGCCTCTTCGCCGCCCCTGGGCAGCATCACGAAACGCGAGCTACAGCGGATAGGATCTCGGGTGCGAATCCGTCGGTTGGCCCTACTGCGCCGGGAGCATGTTGAACCCGCCCGGGTCGAAGGCATGGGCGCCCGTCGCGCTATCCGCCACCCCCGCGGCTGGCTTCTACGTCGTCAAGGTGCTCGCCCAGGGTCTCGACTCGGCGGGGCGCGGAGTGTCTTGGTCCTGCCGGGCGGCGATGGTACGGCGCGAAAGGCTGTCGTCGCCCCGCCGGGCATCCTCTGTGCGAACAGGCCGCCGGGAGATGGCCCCGCGCTCAGGGCCCCAGAGGAAGGCCTGGGTCCACATCGAAGACCACCGGCAAGAGCGCCGGGAGCGGCTCGTCAGCGGGGAGTTCAAAGATGCTCTTCACAAGCGACTCGATCCCGGCGCGGTCGATGCCCGCGTTGGCCATCACCGCGTCGATGAGCGGCTTGGTCTCGAAGTCGGCGGCGAGCTCGCTCGAGCCGAGCTTGCCGCTGCCGTCGATGGAGAAGGAGAACCGCGGTGCGACCAGGATCATCGTCGCGATGACCTTGCTCGAGGAGTCGCGCACGTCGAGCTCGAGCCGCTCGGCCGCGACGAGGAAGCGACCGGCCGTGATGCCACCCTTGAAGCGCGTCACGGTGGCGCCATCTGGAAGGTCGTTGCCGTTGGCGTCTTCGCCGACCTCCACGTACCCCTTGGCACTATCGACCACACCGTCGAGGGTGACCCCGAAGAGCAGAGGCGGAATGAAAGACGCGAGTATGCTGCTCCCGAGCTCGCTCGCGGGCTTCGTCAGCAGCACCGACTCGCCCTCCGTCCTGTAGACCGACTGCGGTGCCGTTTCGGGCCAGCTGTCGGCATCCGCGGCGAACGCAAGCTCGATGAGGTCCGCGAGTTGATCGTCGCGTCGCGACCAGAAGAACGCCGTACGCGTCTCGGCGAGGTAGCCGATGGGGTAGGCGGTCAACGTCTCGGGCTTCGGCTCGGCCAGAATAGTCAAGGGGTCCCGATAGATGGCCGTTTCGGTCGCTGCGACGACCTCCTTCACCTCGTCGGTGATGAGCCGCGCTTCCACGAGCTTCTTCTCAGCAGCCCCTCGGTCCTTGGCCCGGATGTCCCCGATGGCGCCATAGAGCAGGACGGTGTGCTCGGCCCGGCGGTGAAGAAGCGTGTAGCTGCGACGTAGCTCGGTCAGGAGTAGGGGCTCGCCATCGGCGGCCGACGGCATGTCCTGCAACGCCTCTGCCATGTCCAACTGAAACTGCGTGAGGCGGTCGAGATCACGGACCTTCCATGTGTCGTAGGTCGCGGCGTCGTACTCCCATACGTCTTTGAACGCGATCTTGGGCCGACGTGCGAGGATGCCGATCTGCGCGCCCACCTCGTCCTGCGTTAGCTCGCCCGCGAGGTAGAAGATCGCCTCCGGGTTGTCCTGATAGAGCAGCTTCTCTTGCAGCGCGGTCACGGTTTTCACTACGCCGGCTGCCGCGGCACCACTCGGGCCGAAGAGCCCCGCCGTTGCATCGAGATACTGCGCCCACGTCTCCGTTCGCCAGGTCGCCCGCGTCAAGAAGTGGTCGTACTGCCAGTAGGTCCACTCGCGGCCGGAAGTGAAGGTGACGTGTCCCGTGACCCGCGCGCCGTCGTCTGGGCGAGCGTCCAGCGTGTCCATGTCGCGCTCGCGTGAGAGCCCCGTGATTGGCAGTACGAGGGGCACGTTGTTGTCGAAGCCCAGCCACCACGCCGTCTCGGGGAAGAACACCAGCTCACGATCCGCCTCTGCTGCCTCGATGAACGCGACTTGGTGGGAGAAGTCCTCACAGTCGTAGACCGGCGCTGGGTCGGTCAGCGTGTAGAACATGGTGGTGTGGACGAAAGCGCCAAGGCTGGCGTCGGCTTGCAGCGGCAGGTGAAAGAACTTGCCGCCGTTATCGGCGAGGAGCGAGCAGGTGATGTGAATCCACGCGTAAGGGCGCACGTCCGGGTGGGCGTCCCGGACGTGCGAGGTCGCGACATCGAGCCAACGCAGCACTTCCGCGTCCGCAGGCTTCGTGAACTCGCTGGTCCCGATCTGAAAGCCGATGAGCTTCAGCCCGGATGCCAGCACCGCGTCGAGGCCAGCTCGAATGTCGTCGTCTGCGTCGTCGCCGCTCGCCCCCGTCGCTATGAGCTTGAACGCGTGCTGTTGCTCGTCGGCGAAGCCTATGACGGCGCCCATGTGGATGCCATAACCCGACGCATCCGCGGCGATCGCCTTCATCGCCGGGACCCAGGTGGCCAGATCGAGGGTCTTGAGCGCGTGAAAGAAGAGAACATTCTGCCGATTTCGCGCCATCCATCGGAGGTAGCGCGAGACCCGTTCCCGGTGGTCACCCACCGTTGGGCGGAGCAGGTAATCGCTCATAGGGATGGGGTGTTGCGTGTGTTCGTGGAAGCCGCGCCGGTCGTAGCGCGGCGTCGTCCACTCGCCGGGGTAGGTCGGGATGGACTGCGGGACGACGTGCCCTTCCTCAGGGTGTATCCAAAAGGCGCCAAGATCCTGCGCAATTTGATAGAGGCCGTTCATCGCGCCGACGGGGGTGTTCGCTACGACGTCCACGCCCGGTAGACCCGTCGTACGGGTCGACAGCCGGTAGCCTTGGTCGTCAGGCCCCGAAGCGTCCACAACCACCACGACCACGGCATAACGATCGCCCGAGTTTGGTACGATGGCACCTCCGGCCCACGCGGCCTGGACGCCGGCGACGTCGACTAGGTCTGCCGCCGCCGCCAACAGTCCCGGGTGGTCGGTTTGTACGACGACGTTGAAGCCGACGGGCAGCGCTGACGCGACATCGTCGCTCCCGTCTGAAGCAGTGTCAGCCACGACGTCACTTGCGTTTGTAGACTCGGTGTCGCTCGAAGAGCACGCGACGAGAGCCATTGACGCGAAAACCAGGATGAAGCGCACGAGGACCTCCGAGACGGCGCAGGATGCGACTTGACGAGCAGGATACGAGGCGGGGTTGGCTCCGTCGAGCAGCAACATACTGGCCTTGTTCACCAGAGCACGCGCGTCCCGACCTCGACCTACATCGCCGGCGTCCGGCGAGCGAAATCGCCTCGCCTCACGCGTTCAGGTCGCGCCCGACTCCTCGACGCCGAAGAAGGGCCCTCTCGGGCCAAGCTGCGAGAGGAGCCCGCCTTCGTCGCCGGTCACGTCTTGACCATCGCGATCTCGGTGGATTGGCCTTCGATGCCAATACTCGGGAGGTGATGGCGCTGCACGTCCCGCCCACGAATTAGGCCTTGAACGTTCCACTCTCATCCGTTCAGTGGTAGAGTCCCGGACCCTAAAGAGGGAGGACACACCCCGACCGGGCGCCCAGAAGCCCCATCCAGAAGGGCCCTTTGGGCCTTCGAGAGCGGAGAAGCCACCTTGAGCGAACCGGAAGCCACCATTGAGACCGCCGCGCAGCGCGGCGCCGCCGATTACGATGCCAGCAGCATTCAGGTCCTGAAGGGGCTCGAGGCGGTTCGCAAGCGACCGGGCATGTACATCGGTGACACCGACGACGGCTCTGGGCTTCACCACATGGTCTTCGAGGTCGTCGACAACTCCGTCGACGAGGCGCTGGGCGGCTACTGCAACGTCGTCAATGTCACCATCCACACCGACAACTCCATCACGGTGCGAGACGACGGTCGCGGCATCCCCGTCGGCATTCACGAAGATGGCGACCGCTCTGCGGCCGAGATCGTCATGACCGAGCTGCATGCTGGCGGCAAGTTCGACCAGAACAGCTACAAGGTGTCCGGCGGTTTGCACGGCGTCGGCGTCTCGGTCGTGAACGCCCTCTCGGAGCGCCTCGACCTCACCATCTGCCGTGAAGGCAAGATCCACACGATGTGGTTCGAGCGTGGCAAGCCGATGAGCCCCCTCAGCGTCGTAGGCGAGACCGATCGCACGGGCACTCAGGTGCACTTCAAGCCCGACGCGACCATGTTCGCCATAACCGAGTTCAACTTCGACACGGTCTCTACGCGCCTCCGTGAGATGGCCTATCTGAACAAGGGCCTCCGCATCGAGCTCGCCGACGAGCGCGATGGTGGCAAGCAGCTCGTGTTCCATTACGAAGGGGGCATCTCGCTCTTCGTGTCGCACCTGTCGAAGTCGAAGCAGCCCGTCCACCAGGACGTCGTCTCCTTCGAGTCCAGCAAGGACGGCGTCTCGGTGAGCGTGGCGCTCCAGTGGACTCAGGCCTACCAAGAACAGATCGCCTGCTTCACCAACAACATCCGCAACAAGGACGGCGGCACCCACCTCACGGGGTTCCGCTCCGGCCTCACCCGCGTGATGACCGAATACGCGACCAAGGAGAACCTGCTCAAGAAGGACGTCGAGCTGTCGGGCGAAGACATCCGCGAGGGCCTCGTCGCCGTCATCTCCATCAAGCTCCCGGACCCGAAGTTCTCCAGCCAGACCAAGGAGAAGCTGGTCTCGAGCGAGGCTCGTGCCGTGACCGAGTCGATCACGTCGGAACGACTCCAAGAGTGGCTCGTGGAGAACCCGCAGTCCGCTAAGGCCATCGTCGGCAAGGCCTGCGACGCCGCTCGGGCGCGTGAAGCCGCCCGCAAGGCGCGCGACCTCATCCGCCGTAAGGGCGTCCTCGACGCGGCGACCTTGCCCGGCAAGCTGGCTGACTGTCAGTCACGCGATCCCGCCGAGTCTGAGATCTATCTGGTCGAGGGCGACTCCGCCGGCGGCAGCGCCAAGCAGGCGCGCGATCGTCGCACGCAAGCCATCCTGCCCTTGCGCGGCAAGATCTTAAACGTGTGGCGAGCGCGGCTCGACCGCATGCTGGCGTCAGGCGAGATCGGCACGCTCATCACGGCCCTCGGCTGTGGCGTCGGCGATGAACACTACGACATCGCCAAGCTGCGCTATCACCGCATCATCATCATGACGGACGCCGACGTCGACGGCGCCCACATCCGCACTCTGCTGCTGACGTTCTTCTTTCGGCAGTACCACGAGATAGTGGCACGCGGGCACATCTACCTTGCCCAGCCGCCGCTCTACAAGGTCAAGCGCGGCAAGAGCGAGAAGTACCTGAAGGACGACGACGCCCTCACCGAGTACCTCTTCGAGCAGGGCACTAAAAGCGCACAGTTCCGCGCCGGTGCGCGCGTCATCGACACCGACGAGCTCCTTCAGCACCTCCGCGGCGCGCGCCGATTCAAGCAGCTCCTCGAGCGCGTCGGCCGTCGCATGGACATGCGGGTCGTGCTCTCGTGGATCGCCGGCGCCACCTTCACCGAGGCCACCCTCACCGATCGCGCGTCGCTCGAGACGGAGCTCGCCCGCGCCAAAGAGTTCCTCGCTACCCGTCACCTCGAATTCGCGAGCCTCGTGTGGCCCATCGCCGAGGTTGAAGGCGGCGGCTTCTCGGTCGCTCTGCAGACCCGCGTCGGCGGCGCACTCCGGATGTCGCGCCTCGACAAGGACACGCTCAGCGGCGACGTCAAGGAGCTCCAGCGCCTCTTCAACCACTTCCGGAACGCGTCGGGCGATGGTGGCGGGCCTCTGCCCTTCGTCTTCGCGTCGGAGGACAGCGAGACTGGTACTCCGGTCCACGACCCAGTCGAGCTCCTCGAAGCCGTGGACATGCGGGCCAAGAAGGGCCTCGCCATCACACGCTACAAGGGTCTCGGCGAGATGAACCCGGAGCAGCTCTGGGACACGACCATGAACCCCCAGAACCGGCGACTGTTGCAGGTCCGCATCGACGATCAGCTCCAGGCCGACGGGATCTTCGAGATCCTCATGGGCGACGACGTCGAACCGCGCCGTGAGTTCATCGTGTCGAACGCTCTCAACGTGATGAACCTCGACGTCTAGTCGAAGTCGAACCCAATGCCTGACCTCGATGACGCGGGGCTCGACTACCTAGGCGCCATTGAGGGCGCTTGGCGTGAGCTGAGAGGAGTTGGCCTATACCTCTCTGGGGCCGACCACACCGTCGTTGAGCGCTGGTACCATGCCGGCTACTCTGCATCGCTCATCGTCGATGCCCTCGCGCGGTGCCTCGCCGCGGACGCCGGTCGAAACGGCAAACACGTTACGAAGACCCTGTCCAAGCTCGCCCCCAGCGTCGAGAAGCTCCTCGCACCTGCCACGCCGCCGCCCCCTGACTCCCATCCGCTCGCTCCCCGAGAGTTTACGTCACCGGATGCCCACCTCGTCCGTCGCCTCCGCGAGCTCGCGGATCAGGATGGCGATCCTGCCCGCCGCCGACCCGCCATCTATTTACAGGTCGCTGAAGAGCTCGATGAAGCTCGAGGCGACGCTTTCGAACCTGGCGTCGACGACCGCATCGCAGACCTCTTTCACGAGCGTCTCTCGTCTGACGAACGCGACGCTCTCGAGCTAGACGTGGCTGAAGCGCTTGCGCCGGAGCTCCCACGGCTCGGCGCCCGCGGTCGGCAGCTCCGTGAGCGGTCGCTACGTCGCGAGCTGGTGCGCGAACGTTACGGCTTGCGGCTCCTGAGCAGCTAGCAGCGCCGGCGCCGCCGGCTTCAGCCGGAGCTGACGCCGGGCTATCAGCGCTCAGCCTCAGCGCCAGCGTCGCCTGCTTCAGTGGATCGGACAAAACTCCGATTGGCGTCCACCGGCCATTTTCTAGCATCGAGTTGCTCTCGCTCAAAGGCGGGCGATGCAGCCCGCGTTCGTCGCTCGAGTACGCGCCTATCGGCGCCCAGTCGAAGCAAGAGGGCGGCTGCGTCGGCAGTGCGTGCGCTTGCGGGTGGGGGACGCCCCCC
>CANMLD010000072.1 GCA_947498315.1 Pseudomonadota bacterium
GCTCGACGCCGCCGACCCCATCGTCTTTGCGCCGCGCATCGGTCGGCAGCCGCTCGAAGGGTCGAACCCGCGCGCCCTGCTTCAGGCTGTAGGCAATCAAGATGGGCTCGCCCCGACGTGGGTCTTCGATCGCATGGCCGTCGCGACGGCGCACCCGCAAGCGGGCGAGACGGTGTGGACGTCGATGCAGAACGCGCTAGGGATAATAGGTCTACCTGGAAGCCGGCTTTATCCCGTCGTCGAGAACCTGGCGGTGAACGGCGGTAAGCCCTACACGAGCGCCGTGGTTCAGGTAGACGCGACGACCCCCGAGGGAGCGCCGCTGCCGGACGCCGGCGCGATCTTGACCCAGCTCGAATCGCTGAAGTTCCAGTATGTTTGCTTCTTCCGCAGTCACCGGGACGCCGGCGTCGCGGCCATCGTCGCACCTCGCCCCCTCGACGAGGCCTGCCCGAAGCTCTCACGATGAAAGTGACGGCTCGCGGGACGATGGAGGCACTCGTCGGTGGCCTGGGCTTGGTCTGCTTCGAGGTCCGCGGCGTCGACGATCGCGTAGGCATAGACATCACCGCGGCTATCAAGGCCGCTATCGACCCGATAGACCCGTCGGTCGCCCGTGGCCACGTCGATGGTCTCTCAGCCCTCGGCCAGCCCATTGGCGGCCTCTCCTTCGACGTCCCGGTCGACCTCACGGACGCCACGGACCTGTTCATCACCCGCGAGCAGCTCGGTGACACCGATCCGGTCCCGTCGCTCGACGCCATCGCCGAATGCCCGCTCGCCCCCGGCGGCCGCGGCACGCTGGCGTGTGTGCTTCGCCGACCGGGCGACAAGACCCTGGTCGTCGGGACCGCGGCGCTGGTGTTGCCGGTCGAGTAACGACGTTCACATTGTCAGATTTGATGGACGCGGCCAGCCTCGCCACTCGGGGAGGCGGCCAGCGGGGAGGACCGACTAGTCGTCGTTGTCCTGGAAGGTCTTTGCTTCCTTCTTGCGCATGTTGTGCTCGAGCGTGCGCTTCCGGATGCGGATGGACTTCGGGGTCAGCTCGACCTGCTCGTCGTCGCCGATGAACTCGATGGCCTGCTCGAGGGTCGGGCGCCAGGGCGGCGTCAGGAACTGCTTCTCGTCGGAGCCCGACGCGCGCATGTTCGTGAGCTTCTTGGTCTTTCCGGCGTTGATGACGAGGTCGTTGTTACGGACGTGGAGGCCGATGACCTGCCCGCCGTACACCTGCTCGCCAGCGCCGACCATGAGGCGACCGCGCTCTTGGATGTTGAAGAGCCCGAAGGTGACGGTCTCGCAGTTGTCCTGGACGATGAGCGCGCCGTTCTCACGGCGGCGGATCTCGCCGGCGCGCGGGGCGTACTTCGAGAAGGCCTGGTACATGATGCCTTCGCCGCGAGTGTCCGTGAGGAACTCGCTGCGGTAGCCGATGAGGCCGCGGCTCGGCACCTCGAACTCGAGGGTAGCGATGCCGTTGTGGTCGACCTCGTGCCGGGTCATGACGCCCGAGCGACGCGCCAGCTTCTCGATGACGGCGCCTTGCGAGACGTCCGGCACGTTGATGGTGACGTTCTCCCACGGCTCCATGTCGCCCTGCAGGACGACCTGCGGCTGGCCGACCTGAAGCTCGTAGCCTTCGCGTCGCATCGTCTCGATGAGCACGGAGAGGTGCAGCGTGCCGCGGCCGAAGACGAGCCAGGTGTCCGAGCGGTTGGTGGCTTCGACGCGGAGGCCGACGTTGTGCTCGGTCTCTTTGCGGAGGCGGTCGAGCACCTGACGGCTGGTGACGTAAGTGCCTTCACGGCCCGCGAACGGCGAGTCGTTGGCCGAGAACGTCATGCAGATGGTCGGCTGGTCGATCGGGATGAGGGGGAGCGGATCCGGGAACTCGGCCGCGCAGATGGTCTCGCCGACCGTGACGTTCGCGACGCCCGAGAGGGCGACGATGTCGCCCGAGATGGCCTCCTCGACGTCGACGCGCTCGAGGCCCATGAAGCCCATGAGCTTGGTGACGCGGAAGTTGTCCTTGGATCCGTCACGACGCATGCAGCAGGCGTTCATGCCCCGCTTGATCTTGCCGCGAGTCACGCGACCGATGGCGATACGGCCCACGTAGTCCGAGTAGTCGAGCGTGGCGACCTGAAGCTGAAGCGGCTCGTCGTCGAGGAACTTGGGCTCCGGGACGCGCTCCATGATGGTCTCGAAGAGCGGCGCGAGGTCGGTGCCCGCCGTGTTCATGTCTTTGCTGGCCCAACCCTGGCGACCGGCGGCGTAGACGACAGCGAAGTCGAGCTGTTCTTCGGTGGCGCCAAGGGCGTCGAAGAGCTCGAAGACGGCGTTGTGGGCCCACTCGGGACGCGCTTCGGGGCGGTCCATCTTGTTCAGGACGACAATGGGCTTGTAGCCGTGCTCGAGTGCCTTACGGAGCACGTAACGGGTCTGCGGCATGGGGCCTTCGACCGCGTCGACGATGAGGACGACGTTGTCCACCATACGCAGGATGCGCTCGACCTCGCCGCCGAAGTCCTGGTGGCCCGGCGTATCGACGATTTGCACTTTAGTGCCGTTCCACTCCACCGCCGTGCACTTGGCGAGGATGGTGATCCCGCGTTCGCGCTCCTGTGGGTTCGAGTCCATGACGCGGTCGACTTGTGCGCCACGCTCTCGGAGCGTGCCGGACTGCCGGAGCATGTGATCGACCAGGGTGGTCTTGCCGTGGTCGACGTGGGCGATAATAGCGATGGTACGGGCACTCATGGCGGCGCGGTTTACTCGTCAGGCCAGCAAAGGTCAACGGAAAGGACGCGGGAGCAACGATGTTGTTGTCCCCGATCCCTCCGGACGTCACCAAGGGCTCGTCGCGGATCGCACTCCCCGGGGCTGGAATGTCACCCGCGTACGGCCCATTATGGGAGCCATGCCGATGTCATTGCCTCGCCCCGATCGCCCTTTACGCCGCTTTCCCAGTGCAGGCGTCGCCGCGCTCGTGCTCTCCCTCACAGGCTGCCAAGGGCTCGAGTCGAAGCTCGCCGAGCGGCGGACGACCCTCGACACCCGCAGCGCCATCGAAGCCTACGCCGCCAAAGCGCGTCCGACTCGAACCTCACAGCAGGCGATCATCGATGGCGCGGCTGCGCTCGCGAGCACGACCGACCCCGTCGAGATGGTCCGCCTCATCGAGAGCCGGCTGAATCCGGCCATCGCCGCCCATCGGACGGAGATCGCCGCCATCGCGTCGCCCGTCCCCGAGCTCGAGGCGCCGCACGCGAAGGTCGCGGACGCCTATGCCCGACTCGAGTCGGCGCTCGCGACCTTCGCGTCGGGTCTAGACAAGAAGAGCTACGCGGCGAAGCGCCCTGCGCTGACTGTCGCCATCGCTGAGTTCAACGAGAGTCAGCGCGGGTACGTCGACGCGGTAGAGGCCGTCTATGCGACCTGGGGCGTCACTTACGACGAGCTGCCCTGAGGCCCACTCCGCCCGCAGTAATCTAAAGAGAGCGCTCCCTGAAACTGGCACCCACAACCTTCGAAATGTGCGGTAGCATCGGCGGCGAAGAGGTGTCCCATGGGTGAAGTCCAGCACACGCCGCGCCCGTCTACGACCACGCCGACGCGCACCGGTGCAACTACGCCCGCACCGCGCACCGGTGCAAGCACGCCCGCACCGCGCTCCGGCGGTCAAGCGCCCGCCAACGGTGCCCGCGCCGGGGGGTATTCGGACGGCCGACGGGCCCTGCAACCTCCAGCGCAGCAGCGTGGCTTCTGGGGCCAACTCGGTGACCGCGCCAGTCAGGCCGGGTCCTGGGTCGCTGACAAAGCCAGCGACGCGGCCGCCTGGACCCGCGAGACAGCGAGCTCCGTCACGGACTGGGCCGGCAACGCCGTCTCGACCGCCGGCACGCTCTGGGACACCGCCCGCCACACTGACGTCGACATCGGCCGCGATGGCGTGTCGGCCTCGCTCCGCATGCGCGACCTGCAGCGCGCGCTCCCGCCCGAAGCCATGCGGGCCTTCGGCATGGACGAGCGCAACCTCGATGACCGGGTCCAAGCCAGCTATCAGTACGGCGGCCACTCCGTCACGCTGACGGCGCCCCACATCGCGCTCACCTCGCTCAACATCTCCGGGTTCCGCTCCGGCGCCGCCAGCGCCTCCAACGTCACCGTCGTCCTGTCGAATCCAGGCGGTAAGATCCCCTTCCTTCAAGACGGTTGGCAGACTTCGGGCGACCTCAGCGTCGCCGTGTCTATCGCATCAGCCGTGGGCGAGAACGTCAGCTACGGCACGACCGCGCCACTCGCGAGCGCGAGCCGCGTCGAGCTTCACGGCATCACGGCCACCGGCGCGGCGCCCACGGCACGCGTCACCGGCCTGGGCCAAGGCAACATGCAGGGCTCTTTCGCCGTGCAGCGGGCCGTCATCACCGGCCTCAGCACGGCCGGCGCGTCAGCCGACAACCTCGTGGTCTCCGGAGGCCAGGCCAACTGGCGCGAAGACACGCAGGGCGTTCAGGCGAGCGCTCGCGACGTGAGCGCGACCAACCTCGCTGCGGGCGGCAATCGTATCGCGCGAGGCTCCGCGAGCGCGCTTCAGGCCAACGTCGATCGAAACGGGGGCACCGCCTCGGCGGGCACCGTCGGCGCGTCCGGGGTCCAAACCACCGCTGGCACGCTCGGGTCGGTGCGCGGCTCCGGCCTCACGGCAGGCTGGAACACGCAACAAGGGACCGCCACAGCCGGCGCGGCGCGCCTCTCGGCCGGCAACGTCGCGCTCGGCGACACGCAGGTCGCGTCCGTGAACGCCGCAGGTGTCGGGCTACGGGCGAGCCGCGGCCAGAACGGCCAGGCTGCCGTGTCCGGCTCCGCGCAAAGCCTCGGAATGCAAGGGCTCTCCGTCGGTGACGCGCTCCAAATCCGAGACGGGTCGGCCGCCGGGGTGACCGCCAGCAACGACGCGCGGAACGGCGGGTTCAATGTCGGTGCCCAGCGCGTCACGGCGAACGGCATCGGTAGCGAAGGCTTCAATGCGGCCGCGGTCACGGGCAGCACGATGGCCATGAACCGGAACGGTCAGAACGGCAACGTCTCGCTCACGTCTCGGAGCCTCGTCGGGCGGGACATCGACGCTAGCGGTGTCACGGCAGCCGGCGTCAACGCGGGTGGGTTCCAATACCAGCGGAACAGCGCGGCCAACTCGAACCGCTTCTCGTCTGACTCGGTCGCCATCGATCGCCTGGGGAGCCAGCAAGGCGCGGCGGCCACGGTCAATGCTCGCGGCGTGGCGGTCGAGAGTCGGTCCAACGCGGGAGAGTTCGACGTGGACGCGCGCTCCATTCAAGCGAACGACGTAACGGCGGCGCAGGGCGGCGCGCGAGTCGTTGACGCGGAAGGATTGCGCGTACGCTCGGGAAAGAACGGCTACGACGCGGGGCTCGCGTCGCTCGGAGCCCAAGGCATCGCAGCGGGCGGCTTCCGTGCCGACGGCGTCCAGACGACCGGCCTCGCGGCCCGTGGGCAGGGTCAAAGTCACAGCGGATCCATCGCGACGACCCGCGCTCAGGGCCTCAGCATGGACGGGGTCGGGACGGCGCGAGCGCTCGAGCTCGACGGGCTCCGCGGCAGCACGACGGGCGTGGGTGACGCGCGGGTTCTGGAAGGGAGCCTGGGCAGGGCTCAGTTGGATGGCCTCTCCGCGGCCGGCGTCACAGCGGACCGGCTCTCGGCGCAGACCCTCGCGGGACGGCAGGCGGGCGGGCGCACCGAGGCCTCACTCGGCACGGCGCAAGCCTCGGCGTTGCGATACGGCGAATCGAGCGTGGCACAGGCCAGCCTCGACGGCGCTCTGGTATCGACGAGCGGCGCCGGCGCGGCGCGTACGGTGGACGCGTCTCTCGGCGCGGCCCAAGCGACCGGCCTGCGCTACGGCGACGTCGCCAGCGCGGACTCGGCCGCACTTCGCAGCGGGACCTTCAGCCAGAACGCCCAGGGCCTCCGTGTCGGTGCGGGCCAGGCGAACGTTGCAGGCGCCTCCTATGCGCAAGGCGGCAACCAGGTCACGGCCGGCTCAGCCAGCGTGAACGGGCTCGACTGGTCGCGCGGCGCCCAGGGCAGCTCGCTCGGCATCGAGTCGGCGCGCGCCGATCGGCTCGCTGGCGGCTGGACCCGTCAGGGACCAGCGACGGGTGGTGGGCTCCCCGCGATCCCCCATGTGGACCTCGCCGGCCATCAGCTCGACGCGACCGCAAACTTCAACCCGGGCACCATCCGCCTCGGAGCAGGGTCGGGCGCGATGGCGCGCGACGCGGCCGGGCTCGTCGACGACGCCCGCATCAACGCGAGCGTCCCGCTACGGCCGACCGACCTCGGCATGGTCGAGATCAAGGAGAACACCCAAGCAAACGCCCGAATCGGCATTCAGGACGGCCAGCTCGTCCCGGATCAGACGAACCTCCGCTTCAGCCGACCGCTCGACGCGCCTCTCTGGACGTCGGTGCGCGGGATCGACCTCGAAGGCGCCGGGCGTCGGCACCCAGGACGCGGGGAAGTGCACGCGAACGTTGGCGGTTTCTTCAATCCCGAGATCTCGTCCGAGGTCATGGGCACGATGGGCCAGAAGGCGAACACGGTCCCGCTCGGCGTGTCCGAGCTCGCCGGACTCGCGACGCGCAACCAACCGGACGCGGCCTCGAACGGCCAGCAGGTGACGCTCGCCCGCGAGCAGCAGGGCGACAACGAGGTCCGAATCCGCAGCGACGCCCAAGGCGCGGTCGGCAACTTCGTGCGCCTCCTCGTCGGCTCACTCCAGATGCGCATGGGCACGACGTCCGTCGAGACGGGCCGCACGGCCGCCACGGGCGGCACGGTCGAGACTCGCGGCGCCGCCAATCAGCCGGAGCAGCTCAACGGCACCATCGGCAGCCTCGAGATCCAGCGGCTGCGGACGCAGACTCCCGCTGGACAGTAGCGGCAGTGGGGAAGGACTCCCCACTGTGTAGAGAAATTCCCCACTCGGCTCACGTCGTCGCAATCGAGAACATAGTGCCCATGCGGATCGCCGACTGGCACGATCCGTGGAATGGCGTCCTCCGTGGCATGCCGTCGGCGCCCTCCAGGGAGGAGGTCCCGAGCGGCTCGGGAGGGGCTCATGGGGATTCGTAAAGGCTTACTGGGGACTGCGCTGGCGGTGTCGGGATTTGGGGCGCAGACGGCCTCGGCATGCGGCGGCTTCTTCTGCGACAACGCGCAGCCGGTGGAACAGGCCGGCGAGCAGATCGTGTTCGCGGTCGACGGGACGACCGTCACGACCATCGTTCAGGTGCAGTATCAGGGCCCGTCGGAGGCGTTTTCGTGGGTGCTGCCGGTGCCGTCGAAGCCAACGGTGGGCGTCAGCACCGACGCGCTCTTCACTCAACTTCGAGCGACCACGGATCCCCGCTTCCAAATGGTGTTCATGCCTGGCGCCGGTGGATGCCAGGCCGCCGGCTGCAACTTCGGGGGCGACGGTAGCGACGGGACCGACGCGAGCGACGCCTCCGACACCACGGACGCGGCCGACGCATTCGACGGCGGCGTCGACATCCTCGAGCAGGGCGCGGTGGGCCCCTACGACTACACCGTCATCGAAGCCGACACGGGCGAGCTCCTCTACGACTGGCTCGACGAGAACGGGTATGACACGCCACCGCAGGCCAAGCCCGAGATCATCCACTACGTGAACCAGAAGTTCGTGTTCGTGGCGGTCAAGCTTCAGAAGCTCTACGACGCCGGCAGCGTCGTGCCCATCAAGCTGACCTACGAGTCGGACACCTTCGCGTGTGTCCCGCTTCGGCTCACCTCGATCGCCGCCGCCCCGGATATGCCGGTGCGCGCCTGGATCCTCGCGGACGCCCGGGCCGTCCCGGTGAACTACTTCCACGCGACCGTGAACGCCCGCGCCATCCCATGGCAGGCCTGCGGCAACGGTAACCCCTCGTTCGGTTGCGACCAGTCCTATTGGAACCTCGTCGCTGCCGCGTCGGATGCGGGCGAAGGCCACACCTTCGTCACAGAGTTCGCGGGCAAGGTGGCGGGCCTTGAGGCCGAGTTGACGCTCTTCGACATTGACAGCTTCGCGTTGGGGTTGGCCGAAGCGGAATTGACCAACGCGGAAGACTTCTTCTGGAACGTACAGTTTCAGCCTTGGGGACTGAACCCCGCGGTCCTCGAGACCTTTACGACCCTCATGCCGATGAAGGACGGCGCTCCAGGGGACTGCGGAAACCCCACGTCGTTCTACGGCCTCCTCTTTGATGAGTGCCGGTCTTACCACCTGCCGCCACGGTTCGTGTTCGACGCCAAGGCCGTCGCGGCCGCTCTCGAAGAGGCGATCAACGCGTCCGCCGAAGACGCGAACGCCCTGCTCGCGGCACACTCATACGTCACGCGCGTTTACACCCGGATCTCGCCCGAAGAGATGACCGTGGACCCACTCTTCTCGTTCAATCCAGACCTCCCCGACGTCACGAACATCCACCAGCTCCGACTGACGCCGGAGTGCGACGGCGGAGCGATGGAAGCCGTTCGCTACAAGACCGAGTGGCCTAACGGCGACGTCGAGTTTTTGCCCGTCGACCAGTGTGGCCAGCCGCTGTTCGCGAGCCCGTTCATGCAGCCGGCGCTGGGACAATTGCAGATCCTCGGGGAGTCCGGACCAGCCGAGAACATCACGCCCGAAGACGTCCCGAAGCGTATCGGCGGGCTCGAGCTTCGTTCGCCGAGCAGCGGGCAGTCGGAGGCTCAGCAGTCGACGGCGGCGCAAGCGGCCGGTCTCGACCGTCGGTCCGGAACGCTGGGGCTCGCGCCGCGGGTCGATGACGGCGGGGGAACCGATGGGGTCGACGGGGTCGCGGCGTTCGACGGGAACGACAGCAGCGACGGAATTGACGGCAGAGACGGGATCGACGGCAGAGACGGGATCGACGGCAGAGACGGGATCGACGGCAACGATGTCGGCGCCAGCGACGACGACGGGGCCGGCGACGGCAGCAGCGCCAGCGATGACAGCGCCTCCGGCTGCACGGTGGGCGGCAGCGGCAACGGCGTCGTGCCGCTCCTGCTCGGGGTCATCGCCGTCATCGTCACGGGCCGACGACGACGCCCGACGCGATGAACCGCCGGGTTCTCACTTGGGGTGGACGCGCCGTTTCACAGTCCGTAGCGTCGGCCATGACACGAGTAACGCGACGAGAGTTGGGGAGTCAGCGATGAAGAGACAAGGGTTGGTCGGGGCGGCGCTGGCGGCGTCGTTGTTTGTCGCCAAAGCGGCGTCAGCGTGTGGTGGGTTCTTCTGTCAGCCGGAACAGCCGGTCGAACAGGCTGGCGAGCAGATCGTGTTCGCCGTCGACGGAACGACGGTCACCACGATCGTTCAAGTCCAGTACGAAGGGCCTTCCGAGGCCTTCTCATGGGTGCTGCCGGTGCCGTCCAAGCCATCCGTGGGTGTCAGCACCGATGAGCTCTTCACGCGACTGAGGCAGGTGACGGATCCGGCCTTCCGGCTCGAGATACTCGAAGGAGAGGACGGCTGCCGTGCGCGGGGGTGCGAGATCTCAGATGCTAGTTTTGCTGTCGACGCGTCCGAGGCGACAGACGGTACGGACGGTGTGGACGGCGTGGACGGCGGCGTCGACATCCTCGACCAAGGCGCGGTCGGCCCTTATGACTACACCGTCATCGAAGCCGACACGGGCGACCTCCTCTACACGTGGCTCGACGACAACGGCTACGACCAACCACCCGAGGCCAAGGCCGAGATCACGCACTACGTGAACCAGAAGTTCGTGTTCGTGGCGGTCAAGCTCCAGAAGGACGTGGGCGCCGGGAGCGTCGTCCCAATCTCCCTCACTTACGAGTCCTCGACGTTCGCGTGTGTCCCGCTTCGGCTCACCTCGATTGCGGCGACGCCCGACATGCCGGTGCGCGCGTGGGTGCTCGCCAAGGCCCGCGCCGTCCCCGTCAACTATTTCCACGCGACGGTGAACGCGCGTGCGCTCCCGTGGATGAGCTGCGCCCGAGGCAGCGCCACGTGGGGCTGTGATCAGGCCTACTGGGATCTCGTGTCCCGAGCGTCCGACGCAGGCGAGGGGCGCACCTTCGTCACCGAATACGCGCGGACCGTCGACCCCACCGGCTTTCAGCTCCCTCTCTTCAGCCTCAACGAGCTCTCGACCGCCTCGGACGCCGAGTACTTCTTTTCACTCCTGTCCGTCGCCGATGGCGGAACAGCGCCACAGGTCCTCGAGACGCTGTCGGCGCTGATGCCGATGAAGCCGGGTGCCCCGGGCGAATGCGCCAACTCGTCGCAGTTCTACGGGCCGCTGTTCGAGGAGTGTCGCAGCCACCATCTGTCACCGGAGTTCGTGTTCGACTCCGGGAAGGCCGCCGCCGCGATCGAGACGGCGCTGAACGAGCCAATCCGAGCGGCCAACACGCTCTTCGAGACCCACTCGTACATCACCCGGCTCTACACCCGAATCTCCCCGGACGAGATGACCCTCGACCCGCTCTTTTCGTTCAACGCCGACCTGCCCGACGTCTCGAACGTCCACACCCTCCGCCTGACGCCCGAGTGTGCGGGCGGCTCCAAGGACGCCATCCGCTACCGCGCCGAATGGCCGACGGGGGAGGTCGACTACACAGCGACCGATCGCTGTGGCGAGCCCGAGCTGCCGCCGAGCTTCCAGCAGCCGGCACTCGGAGATCTGCAGATCCTGACCGAGTCCGGACCGGCCGAGATCATCCGCCCGGACGCGGTGCCGAGTCGCATCGCGGCTCTCGAAGGGCGTGCGCCGAGCCCGGGAAAGTCGACCGTCGTACAAACGGGCACGGCGCGCGCATCCGGCTTCGACACCATCTCGGGCACGTTGAGCCTCGCCCCGGCCGTCGGCGGCAGCGACATCGACTGGTCAAGCGGCGGCGACGGCAACGGGACGGGATGTTCGCTCGGTGGCTCTTCTAGCCCGTGGCTTCCCCTCTTGCTGTCGTTGCTAGCGCTCTTGGGCGCGGGAACCGTAGGGCGCGCGCGACGCTAGCGCGTGCAACGCGGCGTCAGTCGTGGCAAAGACGCGCCATGCGCCCTGCCCTCTTCGCCGCCCTTCTCTCCTGTTTCAGCTCCTCCGCGCTCGCCGCCACCCGGCTGACGATCGCCGTCCTCCCGCTCGAACCCGTCCTCGACGCGAAGGCCGAGAACGCGAGCTGGATGGAGGGCAAGCTCATCTCCGAGCTGAAGAAGCAAGGAGCGACCGTCGTGAGCGGCCGCCCGGTGGCCGAGGCCATGGCGGCCTTGAAGGTCACCGGGGCCCGGGCGTGCGACACCCGATGTCAGCTCGCCATCGGCAAAAAACTCAATGTCGACCGGGTGCTGGCGCCCTGGCTCTCGCTGCAACACGGCATGACGAAGACCGGGACGGCGTGGGTCTGGCACGTCGATCAGGCCAACGTGGCCACCGGCACGGCGTGGGGCGGAATCGAGAAGACCTGCTTCTGCGCGGAGACGTCGTGGGACATCATCGCCGGCGAGCAAGTCGCGCTGCTGCTCGCTTACGATCCGAAGACCGAGCTGAAGTTGCCTGCAAGCGCGCCCCGAGCGGCCCCATCGAAGGGCCCGCGCGACGAACCGGGGATGGTCTTCGTGCCGGCGGGTCCCTTCGTCATGGGCACCGAACGCGGCGAGTGGCGCGACGAAGAGCCGCGACACCTCGTAGACCTCAGCGCCTACTTCATCGACCAGACCGAAGTGACCAACGCCGCTTACGACCGCTGCGTCGCCGCTGGAAAGTGCCGCCGCACCTCATATCAACGCGACAAGGTGCTCGGGCAGCCAAAGCACCCCGTCCCGGGCCCGAGCTGGTTCGACGCCATCGCGTATTGCACCTGGGCCGGCAAACGCCTGCCGACCGAAGCCGAATGGGAGAAGGCCGCACGGGGCACCGACGAGCGTAACTACCCGTGGGGAAACGACTATCGCCCGGACCTTCTCAACCACGAGAGCGCCGAGGACGGCTTCCCGAAGTCCGCCCCGGTGGGCAGCTTCTCGAAAGGCGCGAGCCCCTACGGCGCGCTCGACATGGCGGGTAACGTCTGGGAGTGGACGAGTGACGTCTATTCGCAGATCTACTTCCGCAAGAGCCCCGTGAAGGACCCGACCGGCCCCGCCAAAGGCCCGAAACGTGCGATGCGCGGCGGCTCCTGGATGTACGACCCGCCTTTCTTCCACACGTCGCACAACCGCAGCCCCGGTCGACCGGACGTGCACAAGCGGTACGTCGGCTTTCGGTGCGCGAAGCCGCTCTGACAGGAACCTTGCAAGGCCGCTCTGACAGGAACCTTGCGAGGCCGCTCTGACAGGAACCTTGCGAAGCCGCTCTGACAGGCACCTCGGCCAGAAGGGCTCCGGAATCACCGCACGGAGATGGACCAACCTCTCGGCAGTCCCTACAACACGATCGTCCGCCGCCCCTCGACGACCACCCTGCGCTCGAGGTGCGACCGCACGGCACGGGCCAGCACAACCCGCTCGACGTCTCGACCAACGCGCGAGAGCTCCTCTGGGCCCATGCCGTGGTTCACGCGGACGACGTCCTGTTCGATGATGGGGCCTTCATCGAGGTCCTTGGTCGCGTAGTGGGCCGTGGCACCGACGAGCTTCACGCCGCGGTCGAAGGCCTGAAAGTAAGGCCGCGCCCCCTGAAACGCCGGTAGGAAGCCGTGGTGGATGTTGATGACCGGCGGCGCGTCGGCGAGGAACGCGTCGGTGAGCACCTGCATGTACCGAGCGAGGACGACGAGGGACACGTGATGTCGCCGAAGCAGCGCGAGGAGCTTCTCCTCTTGATCGCGCTTCGTGTCGGCCGTGACCGGCAAGGTGAAGAAAGGGATGCGGAACCCCTCGGCGACGGACTCGAGCGTGGGGTGATTCGAGATGATGAGCGCGATCTCGCAAGGCAGCTCGCCCTGCTTCTGCCTCAGGATGAGATCGTAGAGGCACGAGCTCTCGCGGGTGACCAGGATGGCGATCTTGGGCGGAACGTCCGAATAACCAACGCTCCACTTCGCGGCGAGACCCTCGGCCAGCTCGCCGAACGCGGCTTCGAGGGCGCGGCGCGAGGTCGAATCTCCGAGCCGCGCAAGGGCCTGCGGCGATGCGAGCGCCCCGAGATCGACCACGAGCCGCATGTGGAAGCGCCCGCCATGAGACAGGCTTTCGCCCTTCGCAGCAGGCTGCCTGACGGTCGCGTGGTTGGACGAGTCGATGATGTTGAGGCCGAGCTCGAAGAAGAAGCCCGCGAACCGAGCGACGAGGCCGGGTTGGTCTGGGGCGGAGAGGAGGAAGGTCGCAGTGGCGGAGGTCATTGCGGGAGTGTACTCGCCTCCCGCGGATCGCCCAAAGGGGACCGCCGTCGTGTTGGCCGAGTGCGGTCATCACCCCGGGACACTTTGTCCCAACTGCGATATGTCGTGGAACCGCGAACAGTCGCGGGCCTCCGCCACCAGCAAGCAAAGCCACATAAGCTCATTAATGCCCGATACTTGCGTCATTTGCGCTCGTGTGTCCGAAATTCATTTGCACTCTCGTATGCCACTCTCCTAGCGTGCTCTTCGGCAATGAACTAGGCAGGAGCCTCGCCTTGAACCGACCCCTCGAACGACTCTCGAGCGTTGCGACTGCACTCCTCCTGCTCGCTAGCGTCGGTTGCCCCGACGATTCCGCGCCCGCAAGTACACAAGACGCCGTCGACTCGGACACGACGCCCAACCCCGCAGAGCGCACGTGGTCCGTCCTCGCCTCCAGCGCCGCAGAGGCCTTCATGTCGGTGGGCGGGTCGAGCGCGAGCGACGTCTGGGTGGTCGGCGCTGACAAAGGCCTTGGACCCGCTGTCCTTCGCTGGGATGGCACCGCGTGGGAGCGCTTAGCGACCGGGCACCGCGGCGACCTCTGGTGGGTTCATGCGTTCCCGGGAGGTCCGGTCTACCTCGGAGGGGCCTCGGCGGCGATCCTAGAGTACAAGAACGGATCATTTACCCGAATGGTTACGGGTAGTTTTGGCCGAGAGACCGTCTACGGCATCTGGGGTAGCGCGCCCGACGATCTCTATGCGGTTGGGGGTTATGCCGGCCGAGACGGCTTCATCATCCACTATGACGGCACGAGCTGGAGTCGGCTCCCCGAACCGCCTGGGCTCGCGCTCGACGTGAGGGGTGACATCCCCGGCTTCTTCAAAGTCTGGGGCCGCAGCGCGGACGAAGTCTATGTCGTCGGCGGACGCGGCACCGTGCTGCGGGGCAACGCCAAAGATGGCTTCACCGTCCTGGCCACGACCACGACGGACTCTCTATTCACGGTCGCCGGTGACGCCGACACGGTCGCTATCTGCGGCGGTGCGAGCAATGGCATCGTCCTCGAAGGCGACGGGACCTCGGTCGCCGCCTCGGAGCTAGACTCGCCACCTCTTCTTCAGGGGATCGCGGTGAGCGCGAACGAGGTCGTCGCGACGGGCGGCTTCGGCACCGTGCTCTCGAGCAAGAACGGCGGGGTCTGGCAAGACGTCACGCCGCTCACGGACGCGAACGTCGAGTCTCTGCACGCCGCCTGGCTCGACCCCGACGGCGGCCTCTGGACGGTCGGTGGCGGCGTGGTCACAGCGGCGCTGAACAACGGGGCCATCCTCTACGGCGGTGCGGCAGCCCGGGATCCGATCGCGGCCGCGCTCGTACCAAAGGCGAATGAGCTGCCGCCAGCGCCGACCACCTGCCCGAAAGACGCCATCGAGCTCGCGCCAGGCAAGTCGATCGCTCGGCGGTGGAACGAGCAGCTCCTGAACGCCGTTCGTCGCGACATCCCGCGACCGACGGTGCACGCGCGAAACTTGTACCACGTCTCCGCCGCCATGTGGGACGCCTGGGCCGCCTACGAACCCACGGCGAAGGGGGTCTTCGTCACCGAGAAGGCCACCTTTGACGGCGACGTCGAGGACGCACGGCGGGAGGCCATCTCATATGCGGCGTTCCGCGTCTTGACTCACCGCTACTCCAATCAGATTGGCGGCAAGGTGTCTTCCGACTGCTTCTCGCAGTTTCTGACCTCGCTCGGGTACGACCCAGCAGACACGGTCGCGGATGGCACCTCGCCGCGCGCCCTGGGTAACCGTATCGCCGATGCCATCATCGACCACGGCCAGACGGACGGCGCGAACGAGGAGAACAACTACAAGGACAACACCGGCTGGGTCTCGAAGAACGCGCCGCTCTTCGTCGACACCCCCGAGAACCTGATGGTGGATCCGATGGACTTCCAGCCGCTCAACCTCACGGTCGCGGTCACGCAGAACGGCATCGCGGTCGACTCCGGCGTCCAGGGCTACATCGGCGCTCAGTGGCGCGACGTCACGCCCTTCTCGATGGTGCGTCCAAGCCCCGGGGCGCTCTACCACACGCCGGGCGTGCTCCCGAAGTTCGACGACAAGACCCGCGAGGACGTCGTCGACGTCATCCGCAAGACGTCCTGGTTGGACCCGACCGATCCCGCCACCATGGACATCTCGCCGGGCGCGTTCGGGAACAATCCGCTAGGGACGAACGACGGCAGCGGGTTCACGCTGAACCCGGCGACAGGGCAACCCTACGCGCCCAACGTCGTGCCGCGTGCCGACTTCGGCCGTGTCCTCGCGGAGTTCTGGGCAGACGGTCCGAAGTCGGAGACGCCGCCAGGCCACTGGAACACGCTCGCCAACAGCGTCACGGACGCGCCTGAGTTCGAACGCCTCTGGGAGGGCGAGGGCGAGCCCTTGGATGCCCTCGAGTGGGACGTCCGCATGTATCTGGCGCTCAATGGCGCCGAACACGACGCGGCGATCGCGTGCTGGGAGGTCAAGCGCACCTTCACCACCTCTCGACCGATCTCGCTCATCCGTTACATGGGAACACTCGGCCAGAAGAGCGATCCCGGCGGCCCGGGCTACCACGCGGACGGCCTGCCTCTCGTGCCGGGTCTCGTCGAGGTCGTGACCGCCGAATCGTCCGCGCCGGGTGAGCGCCATGAGACGCTGGCGCGCTACGTTGGCCACGTGGTCGTCCGAAGCTGGCGCGGCGAGCCCGGCGACATCAAAAAGGAAGTCCGAGGGGTGGGCTGGATACGTGCCGCCGAGTGGCTGCCGTACCAGAAGCGGACCTTCGTGACGCCCGCGTTCCCAGGCCTCGTGTCAGGTCACAGCACTTATTCACGGGCGGGCGCCGAGGTCCTGACCCAGATGACGGGTTCTCCTCACTTCCCCGGCGGCCTCGGCGAGTTCGTCGCGAAGCAGAACGGGTACATGACCTTCGAGCTCGGACCCACGGTCGAGGTCCGGCTCCAGTGGAGCACCTACTACGACGCCGCCGATCAGGCCGGCCAGTCTCGGATCTGGGGCGGCATCCACTACGCTCCGGACGACTTCGAGGGGCGCAAGATCGGCAAGCTCGTCGGGCTAGAGGCTTTCGCGAAGGCGTCGGAGCACTTCCCGAAGTGAGCTGACCTTGCTCGGGCCCCAATTGGGTGCATATCCCAATTTGCAGTCGGTACCTTCCGACGAGCGGTCAGCAGTCGACGGTCGGCGGTCAGCGGTCGGCGGTCGGCGGTCGCATTATTTTTTTTCTGGTCATAGCCCTCGGCAATATTCGAGTCAATCGAAACGGCCATCCGACGGAGTTGGCTCGCCAGGCTTTCTGGAAGCTGAAAGCTCGTGGCTGACTCGATTCCGAGGGCTGCTGCCGGCGGGGCCGGCTCGTCGCACGGTGCTGCTCCTGAGCGGTCAGCGATCAGCGGTCGGCCGTCAGCTTCGGTCGGCCGGCCGGGCTGCATGTTTCGCACAGCGCGGCGCTTTCTTGGCCTCGCCGGGCTGACCGCTGACCGCTGATAGCCCGGCGTCAGGTCCGGCTGAAGCCGGCGACGCCGGCGCTGGGGCTGAAGGCTGATCGCTGAACGCCTTCGGTGAAGGATATGCACCCGCCTCACTTCGATGTGGCGCTCGCTCCTTCAGACCGATAGCTTTCGCGGGCAATGACTGCTCGCCCCCACGCATCTATTCGTCTCTCCCGCGCTTCGGCCGGGCTCTTCACTTTCGTCGCCATCACGACGGCCGGCTGCGGCACGACGGCCACCCTGAAGGTGGTCACGGCAGAGCCGATCTCGGCGGCACCCAAGGCCCCGAAGATCGAATACGACAAGCTCGGCCGCCCCGTAAAGTTGGGCGTCACCATTGAGCTGCTCGGCGCCGAAGCGGTCTGGATCGAAGGTCAGCCGGTCATCGTCTCGCTCGAGGGGACCACATGGGACACACTCGACGAAGTCCGGACTGGCCGCGCGAAGCTGCGCGTCATGCATGACGGAAAAGATCAGGTGTTGACGGTGAGTGAAGGGAGCAGCAAGGCCGCCTTCGGCTATACCTTCGCCGTCGAGCACGCGTTCGAGCTCTACAAGGAGCCTGAATACAAGCCCCACTGCAGGCTGGTCATCACTCGCCCATGAACCGCCACCTCTCCGCCACTCGCGCCGCCGTCGCGCTATGGATCGTCGCTCTCCTCAGCTCGAGCGCGGCGTCAGCGCTGAAGGTCCGCGCGTTCTCCACAGCCGAGCTGGTGGCCGAGTCCGCGCTCATCGTCCGCGGCCGGGTCAAGAGCGTCACGCCGACTTGGCAAGGCGACCGCATCGTCACAGACGCGGCGGTCGACGTCATCGAGACCCTGCACCGACGCACTGCGAACCCGTCCGTCGTCGTACGCCAACTCGGCGGACGGGTCGGCGATACAACCCTCACCGTCCCGGGCGTACGAACGCTGCGCCCGGGTGACCATGTCTTGCTCTTTCTGCGCACCGATGGCCGCTACCACTACCTCATCGGCTTCTCGCAAGGCAGCGTGTTCCTGCAGCCCGACGCTAGCGGGGCACTTCGGGTGACGCGAGAGCTGAACGGCATGGAGCTCGTCGAGCGCCGACCCGTCGGCCCGGTGCGCCCCGCGCGCGAAACGCCCGAGCTCTACGAGTCACTCAAAGCTCGAGTCCTCGCGCTCGCCGCGGAGAAGTCCCCGTGAGCATGGCACGCTACGTCGCCCTTGGTCTTCTCTCGGTCTCCCTGTCGGCCCGGGCCTACTCGGTCATCGTCGACAACCAGGGCTACGCGCTGACGTGGGGATCTACGTCGGTCACGTGGTACCTGGGCACCGTGACCACGGACGTGACCGAGTCGGCGGCCACCACCGCTCTGAACGCGTCCTTTCAGGCGTGGAACGACGTGGGCTGTTCTGCGATCTCTCTCAAATCGGGAGGCAAGAACAATAGCCCCGCCACCGGCATCGCGGTGAAGTGGCTCGAGAACAATTGGGACTTTACGACGGGTGACGCCCTCGCCGTCACGACCAACTGGCAGTTCAACGGCAGCGGGGTCGCGCGGGTCGAGATTCTGTTCAACGGCGTCGACTACAAATGGACCACATCGGGCGACGATGCTCTTCAGGACGGCGAAGCGGACATCGTTGAGACCGCGACGCACGAGATCGGCCACGCCCTCGGCCTCGACCACAGCCGCGACCTCGACGCGACGATGTGGTTCACGTCGAGGCCCGGCTTAGACGCATCGACTCTTTCTGCAGATGACGAACGCGGTGCCTGTTTTCTCTACCCGGCGTCGCCGTTCACCTCTGGGCAGGTCTGCGACGCGTGTACTTCGAACTCCAATTGCGTCGGCGGCGCCTGCTTCGACTTCGGCGCCGAGGAGGGCGCTTACTGCGGCTCGGTGTGTGGCGCCGCGAAGCCCTGCCCTGCTGGCTACTCCTGCTACAACGTCGACGGGGTCTCAACGCCGCAGTGCTTCCCGGACAGCGACCACTGCGCCCCCATCGGTGGCGCGATCCCGCTTGGCGAGTTCTGCTACGACCACGAGACCTGCTCGTCGAACTTGTGTCTCACGACGGGCGACTCGGCCGTCTGCTCCAAGTCGTGCACGCCTGGGGGCAGTGGTTGCCCCAGTGGCTTTCAGTGTCTTGGGTCTGGGAACGACGGCGTCTGTTACCCGAAGGGCACGGCGGCGCTCGGACAGCCGTGTACCAGCGTGCTCGATTGCGCAACGGGCGACTGCGCCTTCGTCGACCTGGGCAATGCGCTCTGCGTACAACCGTGTGGCACCGGCTGCCCGTCCGGCTTCTCCTGCCTGAGTGACGTGTGCATCCCCAAGGGCGCCGGCTCGTTCGGCGCCAAGTGCACGAAAGACCTGGACTGTCAGAGCCTCGTCTGCAGCGTGGGCGCCTGCTCGCTCACGTGCAGCAGCGACGACGATTGTCCGGGCGAGTCGGCCTGCAACGCTCAAGGCACCTGCACGCCGGGCCCGACGGGCGGGCTCAACGCCGTCTGCGGGACGGGCGGCGAACAGTGCATGGCGGCGTACTCTTGCTTCTTCGAGGTCGAAGGCCCGACCGGGACCTGCCAAGTCACTTGCGACACGCGTAAGGACCAGTGCCCGGCCGGTCAGCTTTGTCGCCGCGTCTACCAGGACTGGATCGACAAGGTCGCGGGCGTCTGCACGTCGGACACTTCGGGGGCCTTCGAGGGGCAAAGCTGTGCCGCCTCTTTCTGTCAGGCAGGGCTCGTGTGCGCGGACCTCGGCGCGGGCCTGCTCTGTCACCGGGACTGCAATGGGTTGAATCTACTCGGATGTCCGACGGGATACACCTGCGTGTCCGTCGCTGAACCGGGTGATCCGAAACGAGGCGCGTGTAAACCCCCGGCGGGTGCCGACGGGAGCGACAGCGCGGACGGAGCGGATGGAGCGACGGACGCAACAGATGGCGTGGATGGGAGCGACGGCGTCGATGCCGTCGATGGCATTGACGGTACAGATGACCGTACAGATGGCGCTACGGACGCCGCGACGGATGCGGCCGATGGCGCCGCCGTGGACGAGTCAGACGCCTCCCCGGTGGTCGACGGCGCCGACGGCACGGGCAGCGCGAAGAGCAGCGGCAGAGGCCGTGGAAGCAGCTGCACGACGACCTCGTCGGCACCATCAGGCTGGGCCGTAGGGCTCGTCGTGTTCGGCCTGCTTGTCGTGCTCGCCCGCCGACAGTGGCGACGGTCATGGGACGCTTGAACAGCTTCCGCTCCAGCCTGAAGCGGTATGGAGTAGCTTTAGCACACCTCCTTTCAAGTCATCGCATCACGGCAGTACCGGGTTTGGGAGCCCGGTGCCCTTTGGGCTCAAGGCGATGAGGCCAACGCCACGTGCGACGGCCACTACTAGGAGACTACGAAACATGAAGCGATTTAGTACTCGATGGATGATGACGGCAGCCGTAATCGTGACCCCGATGGCCTGCGCGGAGGATGACGCGGACGACGCCGTGGCCGACGCGACCGACGGCAGCGACGCCACGGACGGCAGCGACGCCACGGACGGCAGCGACGCCACGGACGGCACCGACGCTACCGACGGCAGCGACGGCACCGACGTGGCTGACGGCGATGACGGCAGCGACGGCACCGGCCCAGGCACCATCCCGGAGGTCGCGACCGCGGCTGGCAACTTCACGTCGCTGCTCGCGGCGGCTACGAAGGCCGGACTCGTCGAGACCCTCAGCAGCGCTGGGCCCTTCACGGTCTTCGCTCCGACCGACGCTGCCTTCGAAAAGGCCGGCATCGACCTCGACACCTTCGACACCCCCGATGAGCTCGCGCAGCTCACGGCCATCCTCACCTACCACGCGGCAGTAGGCAAAGTGCTGGCGGCGGACCTGTCGGATGGACAGGAGATTGAGACTGTCAACGGTGCGACGTTGGCCGTCTCGATCGACGGTGGCACCGTCATGGTCGGTGACGCGACTGTCACGACCGCCGACGTCATGGCCTCGAACGGCGTCATCCACATCATCGACACGGTCCTCATGCCGCCGGCGGAAGGTCCGGGGGACATCGTCGCCGTGGCGAGCGCCGCGGGGAGCTTCACGAAGCTGCTCGAGGCCGCCACCAAGGCTGGGCTCGCCGATGACCTCATGACGCCGGGTCCGTTCACGGTGTTCGCGCCGACCGACGCCGCGTTTGAAAAGGCCGGGATCGATCTCGCGACCTTCGACACGCCGGAGGAGCTCGAGGCGCTC
>CANMLD010000073.1 GCA_947498315.1 Pseudomonadota bacterium
GTGGTTGCTTCAGGGCTACGTTCGTACCATTGACGACGCGCGCCCGTTCGAGACCTTTCTCCTCCCGAACGGCCTCACCCTGCTGCGGTTGCTCCTCAGTCCGCTCGTCCTCTGGCCTGGGCTGTTGGACTTAGAGGCACCCATGGCGCTTCGCATCGCCGCGCCTGTGGGGCTGGCGCTATTCGACTTTCTCGATGGCCAGATCGCTCGCCGGGCGCACCTGGAGTCCCGATTCGGGCGCATCCTCGACCCCGCCGCTGACCTAGCGCTCATGGGCTTCACCGCCAGTGGCCTCTACGTCCGGGATGCGATCCCGCTCGTCCCTTATCTCGTCATCATGGTCCGGTACCCGGGTACCGTGCTCAACGTGCTCCTCGTCGTCCGCTTCGTTGGCGCCTACGACGTGATCTCGACGAAGGTCGGAAAGGTGGCCGGTTTCCTGACGAGCGCCCTCCTCTCCTTGCTCTCGGTCGAGGTCATCGCGAAGACTCGGCTGTTTCCGGAGTCGGCACACGACCCCGCGCTGTGGTGTCTCAGCGTTCTCCTCGCCGGGAACGTGGTCTATCTGGCCTGGGTCGCCCTCAGTATGCGTGAAAGGCGCCCAAGCGGCCCCGAGGGAGCACCGCCACCTTGAGCCGTCCCATCTGGGTTACCATCTCAATCGACACTGAAGAGGACAATTGGGAAGCATCGAGCTTGCCGACCACAGCGAACTTGCGGCTGCTCCCTTCGGTGGGGCAGAAGCTTCGCGAACGCGGTGTGCGATGTACCTGGTTCGCGACTCAGTGCGCCATCGAAGACGCCGAAGCCGGAGCGTGGCTTGCGGCTGAATGGCAGTCCGGTCATGCCGAAGTCGGCGCGCATCTGCACCCCTGGAACACGCGGCCCTTCGACCCCTACTCGCCCATCCTCCCGCGGGAGACGATGCTCAGCAACCTCCCCGAGTCAGTGCAGCGAGAGAAGCTTGCCTCGCTCACCGGGTCGATCGTGAACGTCACGGGGAGACGGCCCACCACCTTCAGGGCCGGACGTTGGGGGCTCGGCCCTAGCACAGCGCGAGCCTGCCACTCGCTCGGCTATCGCGTGGATTCGAGCGTGATGCCGGGGATCTCTTGGGAGAGTGTCGACGGCCCGAGCTACATCGGAGCCCACTCCGACGTTCACCACTTCGAACCTGACGCCATCGGCGTTCCAGTCGCGCCTTCGGGGAAGACGCTCTTCGAAGTGCCTGTGACGGTCGGCTTCACACGCCCGGGTGCGTCGATTTGGCGCGCACTTCAGCGGCGAGTGGTCCCAGTCCCTGGCGGCCCCCAAACATCTGGTCTCGTCCATCGATCCGGACTATTGCGCAAGGTGCAATTCAGCCCCGAGCTCGTCCCTGCGCGCGATCTCGCCGCCGCGACGCGCGCTCATATCGCCGACGGCGCTCGATTCATCCACGCGTATTGGCACAGCCCAAGCCATGTGGAGGGATCCCATTTCATGGCGACGGACCACGATGTGGACGCGCTGTGGCGACGCCTCGACGCGATTTTGGACACCGCGCACCGTCACGCGGACGTGCGCTTCGGCACGGTAGCCGAAGTGGCGAACGCGCTAGACAGAAGCTTCTGACATCATTGAGTTCATCTCTAGCCGCGCCCTCACGGGTGTTGGCATCTCCGCCAGGGACTACTAGTCTGCCGACGATGACTGCCGCGCCGCTCCATCCTGGTATTAGTTCCGCCACCGTCTCGCAGCTCGACTTCGGTCGCATCTTGGCTCGGCTTGCCGAGCTGACGCGCACTGACGTAGGCGCTGCAATGGCCATGGTGCCGCACCTTCCAGCCGATCCCGCCGAGGTCGCGCGCCTCCTCGAACAGACTCGGGAAGCACGGGCACTCACGGACGTGGGCGAGACGATGCCCTTGGTTGGCATCACCGACGTTCGGACCCGCGTTGAACACGCGGCAAGGCACGCCACACTCGACGCGCCCGAGCTGCTCGCCATTGCGCGCACGCTGCGTGGCTTCTGGCTGCTGCGCACGTTCTTCAGCTCCCGAAAAGACCACTCCCCGCGACTCGCCGCCCTCGCGTTGGGATTGCCAGCCCTCGACGAACTGCGCGAGACCCTCTTCGACGCGATCGACGAGAAGGGCGAGTTGAAGGACGACGCGAGCGCCGAGCTTCTGGATCTCCGCACCCGAAAGCGCCAACTTCACGAACGGATACGAGCACGTATACAGTCCATGCTCCGGGACGAGGAGGTCCTCGAGCACCTGCAGGACACCTGGTTCACCATCCGAGAAGATCGCTACGTCTTGCCGGTGAGAAGCGGCGAACGCAGCGACGTCGACGGCATCATCCACGGCTCCTCACAGACCGGCCGTACCCTCTTCATCGAGCCCGCCGAGCTGGTCCCGATCAACAACGAGCTAAAGCTCCTCGAACAAGCGGTGAAAGTGGAAGAGCAGCGCATCCTCGCGTGGCTCTCCGAGGGCGTTGGTGAACACGCGGACGCACTCCTGAGCGGCCTCGTCGAGGCAGCCAAGCTTGACGGCGCCGGCGCACGCGGCCGGCTCGCTGACGAGATGGGCGCGAGGACAGTGACCATCGCGACGAGCGACCGCATCCGGCTCATGGCGTCAATCAACCCCATCCTGGCGTTGCGCGGGGTCCCTGTCGTTCAGAACGACATCATCCTCGATGGCGTGTCCCGTTTCCTGGTCATCACCGGCCCGAACGCAGGCGGCAAGACCGTCACGCTGAGCACGCTTGGCCTCTTCGGCCTCATGCTCCGCGCGGGCCTCGCGCTCCCCGTCGGCGACGGCAGCGAGCTGCCGGTCTTCGGCGAGATCGCAGCCATACTCGGCGATGCGCAGGATCTGGGCGCCGATCTCTCGACCTTCTCAGGCCACCTGACTCGGCTCGTCGCGGCGCAGGTGCAGGTCGCACGCGCCAAGACCACCGGCCAGCCCTGCCTCTTGCTCCTCGACGAGCTCGCCGCAGGTACCGAACCGGAACAGGGCTCCGCGCTCGGCATGGCGCTTCTCGAGACGTTTGCCGATGCCGGCGCCGTGGGCGCGGTCACGACCCACTTCGACCGGCTCAAGACGCTGTCACTCGGCGATCCTCGTTTCGTAAACGCCGCTGTGGGCTTCGACGCGGGCTCCAAACGCCCGACCTACCGGCTCAGCTTCGGAACTCCCGGCTCCTCGTCGGCCTTCGATATCGCGCGACGTATCGGCCTCGACAGCGCGACGTTGGACCGAGCGTCCGCCCTGATGGGCGACGAGAGTCGCTCTCTCGACGCCATCCTGAAGCGCCTCGAAGCCGAACGCGACGCGCTCTCGGCCGAGCGCGAACTCGTACGAGCGGAGCGGAAGCGTGTCGCCCACGATCGCGACCTCCTCGCACGGAAGATCGAACGGCTCGAACTCGAAGGTCAAAACGCTGTCCTCGAACAGAAGCGTAAGGCACTAGCGGAGGTCGCCGAAGCCCGCGAGCTCATCGCCTCGATCACCCGCGAGCTACAACGCGACCGCGACCCGCGCACAGTAGAACGCCGACGCGTGAAGATCGCCGAAACCGAAAAGAAGCTGCGCGAGGGGCTGCCCGCCAATGAACAACCCAGGAAAGTCATGCGGAGGCTCCCGGTGACGGTCGAGGAGGCGGCCTCAGGCCTGCCGGTTTACGTGCCCCACCTCGATCGCGAGGGAGTAATCGAGTCGGTTCGCGGCGCGAACATCGGCGTCGTGCTCGGTGATCTCCGGCTCAACGTCAAGCTCGACGACCTCCTCCACGGCAAGCCTAGGCTCGTCGAGATGGATACTTCGTCCTCCAATAAACTGAAACCACTGATGAAAACGGAGCGCACTACCCCACCACATCCGAAATCGCCGCGTGCCGCCCCACGGACCGGCCCGCAGCGCATCAGCCCACCCGGCGCCAGCCCGACGCCAGCACCGGCTGGTCCACCACCTCGAAGCCCGGACATCACCTGCGACGTACGCGGTATGCGTGCCGACGAAGCGCTGTCACTAATCGACCGCTTCCTCGACGGCATCACGCTCGCCGGCCGCAACGTAGCGTTCGTCCTCCACGGCCACGGCACCGGACGCCTCAAGGCGCAAGTCCGCGAGGCCTTCCGAACGTCGCGCTACGTCGACTCGTGGGAACCGGCCAGCGAAGAACACGGCGGCGATGCCGTCACCCTCGTGTGGCTCGCTTGACGCGCTTCATCGTCACCAGCATCGTCATTGCCGTGTTCATCGTAGGCTGCCCCACGAGCTCGCCACTCGCGGCGGACACGGGCGTAGCACCGCTCGAGGACACCGGTCCCGACATTGGGCCTCTCGACGCGCCCGATACGACCATCGTCGATACGGGCCCAGAAGCGCTGGTGTGCCGCGAAGGCGCCGAGACCGCCGCGGAGCTCGCCGGGTTGGGCATCCGAATCACGTCCCCCACCGGGCTCGGCAGCGCTTACGCGAGCGGGAACATCGCTATCGGCGGGGTGCTTCTCGGTAACGCCACCTCCGTCAGTTGGCGACTCGGCGGCGCCTCAGGGGACGTCCCTATCGCCGCTGCGTGGCAGACCGAACCCATCCCACTCGCCCCAGGCGACAACCGCATCGTGATTGAAGCGAAAGGCCCGGACGGTGAGGTCGTCTCAGACGTCATCTCCGTCCTCTCGTCATCGGCACCGCTCGCGGGGATACGCCTGGACCTGACGCCAGACCATGCGTGGCTCGGCGAGACCCGCCACCTGCGCGCGGCGCTCTCTCTCCCCGCGCTCGCGAGTACGACGGTGACGCTCCTGAGGGTCTCCCCGAATGGCGCCCAGATCCCAGGGACGGCTCTCCCCATGGTCGACGATGGCTCTGGCTGCGGCTTCTCCCAGGCCTGCGACGAGACCGAAGGCGACCGCATCTATTCGGCGTGCTTGACGGTCACGCCCACCGAGGTCGGCTCCCTCTGCTTCCGCGCCGAGCTGGCGCTGGCCGCCGGCCCGGTCCGGGGCCCTGTGACGTGCCTCCAGGTCCGTCCAAGGCCCGATAGCGGAGCCTGCAACATCGTCACGACGGCGATCGCAGCGGCACGAAGCGCTTTCGACGGCGCTGGTGGCGGCGCGGCCGGGCTCGAGGCCGCCCTGGCGACCTTGAAAGCCGTGGACGCGTATGGCGGTGTGGTGGCCAGCGGGCGAGCCCGGTTGGACCACGGCGTTTGGGTCCGCTTCGCCGACGGTCCCCGTGTCGCGCTCCCACTCGGCGTCCCGGAGGGCACACGCGCTAGCCCAACCGGGGCGCGAGGCGCGCTGCTTCTCGGTGACGGGGGTGAACTCGCCGTCGCCGAAGGCGCGTTCCTAGCCGACCGTTGCCCACCACTCGAGCGCAGCGGTCCCCATCGGGGCAGCGAGTTCACGCTAGCCCGAGCGGCCGCCATGACCGAGAACGGCGTCGTGACGATCGCCGCGCATGGCGGCGTCTTCTTCGACGGCGCCGCCGGCGGCGAAGAAGGCCCTGCGGCGCCACGCTTCATCGGTGGCGATGAAGTCATCTTCACAGGCGAGCCCATCGACTGCGACGCCTTCCTCCCAGAGGCCCTCGCCTGCAGCGAAAAGACGCCCTGCCCCGCCGGGAGCAAGTGCCACGCGGTCCCTGGTTCGGCGGAGTGCGTGAGCGACGTCTCGGCCGACGTCATGGCGGGCCGCGTCGTCTTCGGCCCGGGGGTCTACGGACTCACCGCGCAGTTCATCGATCACATCGGCGCCCGACGGCCCTTCCCCGCCTCTATCGTCTACGTCGGCGCCTGTCACAGCGCGAGCACCGGCTCGCTGGCGCTCTCAGTGCTCGGCGCCGGTGCAGCCAGCTACCTTGGCTACGACGGGCTCGTCACGGACGCCTTCGCCACCGAGATGGGCCAGCGGCTATTTCCTGCGGTCGGCGACGGCACTCAGACCGTCGACGGCGCCGCGTGTTTTGCGACGGATCCCGAGACCGGCGCTAGCTTCCGTCGCTTCGGCAATGGAGACGCTGACCTATCGAACGCGGGGATCGTCGGCGCAGACTTCGAAGCTGGCCTCTCGGGCTGGCGTAAGAGCGGCGACGCCCGCCCTATCGCCCGCTTCTGTGGCCAGGGCGCACTCGAAGGCAAGACGATGGCGCTCCTGTCGACGGGCATCGGGTTCGGCGGCAACAACAGCAGCCTCGAGCAAACCTTCTGCATCCCGCCGGGGACCGCGTCATTGCGATTCCGATGGCGCTACCTGTCGGCCGAGCTCGAGGACTTTTGCGGCACCGGCAAAGGCGCCATTCAGGACCGCATCGAGCTCGAGTTCACTCGTGTCAATGGCAGCAGCGTGCAGGTGAAGCGCTGCGACGTCGACGACATCTGCCTCTACGACGTCGGCGGCTGCGTCCCGAAACCGTGCGCGCCACCGAGCACGGCGTGCGGCTGCGGCGACTGTTACGAACCTTACGAACCGGTCGACGACTGCGACTTCTGCGGTCAGCCCATACAGGCCACGGGCGTCGTGGAGGAGACCTTCAACGTCAGCGCCCTAGCCGGGACCGGCCCCGTAACTCTGAAAGCCCGGGTCCGCGACAGCGGCGACGGCGTGAACGACACGGTCCTCCTCCTCGACAGCTTCCGCTTCGAGTGACGGTCAAGCCGGGGGCTTGAGCAAGGGCGACCGGACCGTGAGAGCGTCGAGGCCCTTGCGATAGGCCGAGTCTCGCGGGTACGGGCGACGCGCGGAGCGCAAGAACGACTCGCCAACCTCGGGCCCTCGGGCGACGACGAGCGCCTCGGCCATCGCCACCGTGAGTAACGCCGCGACCGCGTGGCCGCGACGGTGGTGCGACTGCAAGATGTCGCGCGCGGCGGTCTCCACTTTGACCTGCGCGAGCTGCAAGAGCCGAGAGCGCTGCGATTCCGCAGGGCGATGTTGGGCTAGCGCCTCGGCGAGAAGTACCGAGTAGGCGCGGTGTTCGGGCTCGACGCCGTCCTCTGCGCTCATCTGATCGAGCAAGAGGCGCCGGTCGAAGTACGTGCGCGCGGGCGTGTCGAGGTCCTCCCAGAGCCGTGCGAGCGCAGTCCCCGGCGGCGGGCCGTCCAGCACCGTTCCAGCAACGAGCAGAAAGGGAAGCACGATGCTGCCCGCATGGTCGGGCCGGCCCCAGCCGATGGCGTCCGACCGCTGAAAACGCGTCACTGCCTCTTCGACGCGCCCTGCTAGGAGCAAGACCCGGGCCGCCAGGGCGTCTCCGTGAGCGAACGTCGGGCGCGTGACCTCCCCCGCTTCTCGATCGAGCACCTGGTCCCGCTCGCCGGCCGCGTCGGCGCCGGAGACGAGCTGAAGTAGGCGGACCTCCGTAGGATGAGCACGAAAGGCGGCTCGGCTCGCCTCGATGGCCAGCGATGGCTCTCCACGACGCAAGGCCAGCGCCGCTAGTCGGTCGCCCAGGCGAGCCTTGTAGCTGGCGTCAGCGAGGACGACGAGGCCATCGCGAGCCGCCTTTACGGCGTCAGTGTCACGACCCGACCGGATGAGGGCACCAACCCAGTCGTGCCACGCCTCGGGGTGAGACGGCCCTTCTCGGCGGGCCAGCTGTCCAAGACCATCGACGCCCGACTGCAGCGTCACGGCCTCGCGGAGCAGCCGCCGAATGTCGCGTGCGACGGCGGGCGGCTCTCGCTCCACGGCGTCGAGCCACCGAACCCAGTCGACGAGGAACGCGTCGATGTCGTCGAGTGGCATGTCGCCGTCGGACGTGTCGAACGCGATGTCGCGGAGCAGCAAGTCTGACTCGCCGATGTCGCGGAACGAGATGATGTCGGACAAGAGGCGCCGGGGCCGCATGTCGGGTCGAGTGGTACGGTAGACCGCCCTCAAGTAGCGGCGCTTTGCGACCGCGAGGTTGGTCTCGACCATCTCTTGCGGCCGCTCCGCGCCACAAAAGACACCCGGGCGACCTTCGAAACGAAAGATGCCGAGAAGCCGCGCGTATAGGTGTGATGCGAGGATGTCGTTGCCGGAAAGGTACGTGGTGGCGGCCCTCGCGAAGAAGTCGTCGAGCTCTCGAGCCCAGCTCTCATCACCAAAGGCGCGCTCGTGCTGAACCTCTTCGTCCCAGCCCAGCTCGCGAAAGTAATGGCCATCCTCGAGGCGCTTCGACAAGGCCTCCGCCTCGGCGACCACCTCACGACCCGGATCCTCGTCATCGAGACCGGGGTAGAGCTCGACCGTAAACTCAGGCTCGGTCGAGGCGACGGCCGCATCGATACGTGCTCTCACCAACGCACGGCGGTCCTCTGGGACGGCGGCCGCGAGCGCCCTCAGCACTTCGACCAGCACCTCCGGCCGCGACGCCACGACGGCTTCGGCATGGGCAGAGAGCGGGGTCGATTCAGTCATCGAGGCGAAGCTACCGCGTTCAGGGAACGGTGGCGAGAGGGCAGCGGTCCTGTGAGGCCCGCGCAACACGTGGGCGCGGGTGTCGAGCGGGCGCGGGTGTCGAGCGGGCCGTTGTGTCGGAGAGGTGATCTTTCGGAAAACGGATCCTTGGACGTTGCCGCCAGGGGGTCCTTTGTGCATCCTCCGCCCGCAACTGCGAGGTCCCCCCGTGCGAACGCTCCGAACCATCCTGTGCTCCTCGAACCTACCGGGCCGCGCCTTCACGGCAGCCATACTGACGGCCGCGTCGCTGGGCCTCTCCGCCTGCGCCAACACGAGCGGTTCGACCTCTGATGACGACGCGGTGGCGACGGACGGGGACACGACAGACGCCACCGACGGCCAAGACGCGCCGGACAGCACAGATGGCCAGGACGCAAGCGACGGCCAGGACGCAAGCGACGGCCAGGACGCCGCCGACGGTCAAGACGCCGCCGACGGTCAAGACGGCAGCGCCGAAGTCGTTGAGTGCAACGCACCGGCCCCGGCGGCCCCACCCGGCACCGCTGGCTGCAGCGTCGAAGCGGGCGGGACATTGACCCTCATCTCCGGCGATATCCTCGCTCCTGACAAGGTCTACCTCGGCGGCTCGGTGTTGCTCGGGGCCGATGGCCTCATCCAGTGCGTCGGCTGCGACTGCGCGTCGCAGGCGGGAGACGCCACCAAGGTCATCTGCCCTGACGCCGTGGTCTCACCCGGGCTCATCAACGCCCACGACCACGTCGGCTGGATGAACGACAAGCCATGGGTCGCGACCGAAAATGACGTCGACCCGGCGCTACGCTGGGAGCACCGTCACGACTGGCGAAAGGGCAAGCGTAGCCACCCGTCGGTCAAGACAGGCGGGGGCGGCGCCAGTGAAGACGAGCGCGCCTTCGGTGAGCTCCGTTTCGTGCTGGGCGGCGGGACGGCCATCTTCGGCTCGGGGGCGGGTGTTGGCCTCTTGCGCGACCTCGACAAGACAGGCGGCGGCGAGTCTGGGCTCTCGGGCCAGGGCGCTGAGTACCAGACCTTCCCGCTTGGCGACTCCGGCGGCGACCTCATCGCGACCGGCTGCGACTACCCGAAGCCCGTTGGCGCCGAGAACGGCGCGTTCGTCCCGCACGTCTCCGAGGGTATCGATCCAGAGTCCAGGAACGAGTTTCTCTGTCTCACGGGTCAGGGCCAGGGCGCTGTAGACATCCTCGACGGCAACTCCGCCATCGTCCACGGCGTCGGCCTGAACGCGACTGACGTCGCCTTCATGCAGACCCGCAGCATCGGCCTCGTCTGGTCTCCCCGGTCGAACGTGTCGCTCTACGGCGAGACCGCGCGCGTGACGCTGATGCACTCCCTCGGCATTCAGATCGGCCTCGGGACTGACTGGATCCCGTCTGGCTCAATGAACATGCTCCGTGAGCTCGCGTGCGCGGATTATCTGAACGAGAACCACTTCGGTGGCTTCTTCTCGGACGAAGACCTCTGGCGCATGGCCACCTTTGGTGCGGCGGCGACTCTCGGTGTTGACGCCGAGCTCGGCGCTCTGGCGGTCGGTTACGCCGGCGACGTCGCCATCTTCGCTAAAGCAGGTCGCTCGGCTCACCGTGCCGTCGTCGCGGCGTCGGTTGGTGACCTCATCGCAGTCTTCCGTGGCGGCAAGGTCGTCGCCGGCAACGCCCCAGTGGTCGATGGCCTCGAGAGCGGCTGCGACTCGCTCGGCGACGTATGTGGTCAAGAGAAGAAGGCCTGCGTAACTCGAGACGTCGGCAAGAGCTGGGGCTCCATCCAGAACGCGAACAGCTACGAGCTCTTCTTCTGCGGTACGCCCGACCGCGAGCCCACCTGCGCACCGACGCGCACCCTCCCAGGCGACAGCGTCGACGGTAGCTCGCTCTACGGCGCGTCCATGCCGGACGATGCTGACGGTGATGGCGTCGCGGGTGCGGCGGACCTCTGTCCGACCATCTTCAACCCGATCCGACCTCTCGACGCGGGCAAGCAAGCCGACGCCGACCAAGACTTGGTCGGCGACGAATGCGACCCCTGCCCTCTCGACGCGAACTCGACCAGTTGTTCGAAGTTCGATCCGAACGATCCGGACAAGGACGCGCTCCCGACCACGTCAGACAACTGCCCTACCGTCCCCAACAAGGACCAGGCAGACAAGGACCAAGATCAAAAGGGCGATCTTTGCGATGACTGCCCCGACTACCCGAACACTGGCGCGGCTGGCTGCCTCGCGTCCATCGTGGACGTGAAGACGCTCGACGCCTTCGAGGGCAAAGTCGTCGCGCTCGAGAACCTCGTGGTCACCGCCGTGGGAAGCAATGGGTTCTGGTCCCAGACCGACGCCGATCCGCCAGTGGACGACAGTGGCGTCTTCGCCTTCACCGGCGCGGTCCCGACCGTCAAGGTGGGCGACGGCATCACGGTTCAATCAGCGACGGTCTCGAAGTTCTTTGGCCAGGTGCAGCTCACGCAGGTCGCCTTCAAGGTCGACTCATCCGAGAGTGACCTCTTCCCCATCGGGATTCAGGCCTCCCAGCTCGGCACGCTCGTTCAGGCCGGCGCCGAAGCCAGCTACGAAGGCATGCTCGTCACGGTGCTCGAGCCGACAGTGGTCAACGCGAAGCCGACCGGCGGCGCGGGCGACACCGACGCGGTCAACGAAGTAGAGCTGACCGGTGGCCTCCGCCTCGACGACGGCATCTGGCCGAAGGACGTGCCCTACATCAACCCGCCTCAGAACGGCGACACCTTCGGCGCAGTTACCGGCATCCTGGCCTGGCGTAACGGCTACCTGAAGCTGTTGCCCCGTGGCGTCGCCGATGTCCTCTACGGCGACGCCAAGGCAAAGTCGCTGTTGCCCGCCATGGTGTTCCAGCGTATCGGGAAGCTCGGCGCCACCTTGCCGGAAGTGCTTCGATTCGAGCTGACCAACGCGTCGGGCTCGGCGACCGAAGTGACGCTCGAGAGCTCGGATAGCGCGATCATGAAGCCTGTGCAATCGACCTTCACGATCCCGGCTGGCGCGCTCACTGCCGACATCGACATCGAAGGGGTCGCTTTCGGCGACGCCACCCTGTCCGCGACGGCAGGTGGCACGACGGTCACAGTCTCGGTACGCGTCCTCGGCGACGATGAAGAGCCGGCAGTGGTGGCCATTTCCCCGGCGGCCGTCAACCTCGTCATCGACAAGTCAGGCGAGTTCGACGTGGCCGTGGCCTTCCCAGCCCCCGTCTCCGGCATGACCGTCGCGCTCGCTTACACCGGCGGTCTCACGGGCCCGGCCGAAGTGATGGTCGCTGCAAACGACCTGAGCGCGACCTTCACGGTGACAGCGCCCTCCCAGCCGGGGACCGGTACCATCACGGCGTCTGCCGGTGGCGAAGAAGCCACCTCCACGGTGACCATCGTCGCGCTCAGCGACGTGGCCCTCGACATCGGAGGCTACAAGTTGGTTCAGAGTGCGGCGGACAAGAGCTACATCATTCCAGCCGGCACGATGATTCAGGCGGGTGGGTACCTCGTCATCGCCCGAAACTCAGCACGGGCGGCTTTCGAGACCTTCTATGGCGGCCCCCTGGCGGCGAACGTGGTCTTCATCAACTCGGCAGACAAGTTCCCCTCCATCAACGGTGACGAGACCTTCAGTCTGGCCAATGCTGGTGGGCAAGTCCTCGATGGCCCAACCGTGGCTCACCAAACGGCGAAGAAGTTCTACGCCCGCGCGGTCCCGGTCGTCTCCGCTTCGGGTGCCGCCGCGTGGACGAACCCGGCCACCGCATCGCCCGGCGCTGGGCAGGGCATTGATGCCAAGACGAACGGTGTCTACATCAGCGAGTGGGCGGACCCGACCGGCTCGGGCGAGTTCGCCTATGAGTACGTCGAGCTGCACTTCGACGGCCCGAAGCTCTGATCGCTGGGGTTGCATCGTGGCGAAGCTCTACTTCTACTACGCAGCCATGAACGCCGGGAAGAGCGCCATCCTCCTCCAGGCTGACCACAACTACCGAGAGCGGGGCATGCGCACCCTGCTCTTCTGTCCTGCGATCGATACGCGCTACGGCGAAGGGCTCATCAGCTCGCGAATTGGCTTGCAGGCGGACGCGAACCTGTTCACGCCCGACACCGAACTCTTCATCGAGATCCGGCGGGAGCACCGGAAGGAGAAGCTGAGCTGCGTCCTCATCGACGAAGCGCAGTTCCTATCGGCAGCTCAGGTGCTCCAACTGACCGTCGTGTGCGACGAGCTCGGAGTCCCGGTCCTCTGCTACGGACTTCGGACGGACTTCCGAGGCGAGCCCTTCGAAGGGTCGAAGTACCTGCTCGCCTGGGCCGAAGAACTCAATGAGATCAAGACGGTCTGCCCCTCCGGCAAGAAGGCGACCATGAACGCACGCGTCGACTCCGAGGGCCGTCAGGTCCTCGACGGTGACCAAGTGTCCATCGGTAACAATTACATCGCGCTCTCTCGCAAACGATTCGGTTTGCCTCGCGTCTCACCGATCGGCTATACGCCGCCCGGCGAGGACTAGGGCGCGCCTCAGGCCTCGTGCGACCCGCACCGGCGAAGTAGTGACGGCGCCCTCGGCCCCGACCAGTCTTCTCGGTGGCGGCCAGGCCCTTAGTGACCTTCGACCTCGCTGCTGGTCGTTACTCATCAACCGAGCGTCACTCCGCGAGGCCCCATGCGAAACCGACTCCCTCTCCTCCAGTCCGCGTTTTCTCTCGTTGCGCTGGGGGGCTTCATCGTCGGATGTGGCAGCACGTCGGGCGGTGGTGAATCTAAAGCTTCGGGCGGCACGGATGGTACCGTTCTGAGTGACACGGCAGCACCGCTCGAGGACGCGGTGACCCCGCTCGACGTAGAGGACGACCTCCTTGCAGCCGACGTTGCCGAGCTCGTCGACGTAACGACCGAGGACGCGGATGGCAGCGACGGCGTGCTCACACCGGATCTCGTTCAGCCGGACCTCGTCCCTGCCGACGTCCCGCCGGTGCCGGACGTTCAAGCCGAGTTCGGTGACTGCTCACCGTCGGGCGGGCCACGCAACATCTACGACCTCCAGAACCCCGACTGCCCTGACCACATCAGCCCAGAGCCCACGGCCAACCCCGGGGTCCCCATCACGCTCGAAGGGGTCATCGTCACCGGGCGTTTCAGCGACACCTTCTTCGTTCAGGAGGTCAACGGCGGCCCGTATAGCGGGATCGCCGTCTTCAGCCATGGCATGCCGACAGACGACCTCGAGCCCGGCACCATCATCACCGTGGACGGCAACTACACGGAATACTTCGACAATAGCCAGCTCTACCTCACAAGCTTCGAGATTACGGGTAAGACCGCGGCTCCGGAACCCTGGATCCCAGAGCACCCGTCGCACCTCGCGACCGAGAGCCCTGTCGCTGAGCTCTTCGAAGGCGTCCTCGTGCGCGTGGAAGAGGTGAAGACCATCCACACCAAGCCGGACTGCCCGGAGGAGTACGGCGAGTTCGCCGTGACCGGAAACCTGCGCATCGACGACATGGGAGTGAAGTGGAAGGCCCACCTCGGTGACGAGTTCACGTCGATCACCGGCCCGCTTCACTATGCCTTCGGCAACTTCAAGATTGAGCCACGCACGGATACAGACCTCATCGTCACGAAGGAGGGCGGCGCGACGGCCATCTCCAAGTGCATCGCGAGCGAGTGTCAGGTCCAGGCATCGAACCCTGGAACCAAAGCCGTCGTCATCACGGAAGTCATGGCCGATGCGGTCGGCGACGACACCGGTCAGGAGTGGATCGAGCTCTACAACAGCGGTAGCAGCACGGTCGACATCTCCGGTTGGGAGCTGCGTGACTGCGGCTCGCAGGTCTGGCCCATCGTCGGCGGTGGGCTCGTCATCGCGCCTGGGAAATACCTGGTCCTCGGCTACGCCAGCTCGCCCTCCATGAACGGCGGTGCGCCTGTCGACGTCGCCTACGGCACGGCCTTCTACTTGCCCAACACCCTCGGCTCGGTGCTGCTGTTCGACGGCACAGGCCCCCAAGCGACGCTCGTCGACCAGACCCGCTACAGCCGATTCGAGCCTTGGACCGTCTTCAAGGTCGGCAAGAGCATTGAGCGCGTCTCGGCGACCGCAGACGGCACGCTCCCTGCCTCGTGGAAGACCGGCACGAAAGAGTACGGAACGGCTGGCAACCTCGGGACGCCCGGCGCCAAGAACTCGGCGCTCTAGCAAGCGATTACGTCCGACTGAGCCTCGATGCCCTGCCGGGCGGCCAGCGCCTAGTTGACGGCGTCACTGGACTTTACGGTCTCGGCGGCCAGTCCTCCAAGGCGCTCGACCACCTTTCGCAGTCGTACATTGACGTCGACACACTCGAGAAGCGCTTGGCGCTGCGCAGGGGCTCGAAATAGCACCGAGGCGAGGCGGTCGGCGACGATACCGGGGTCGTCGACCGAGTTTACGGCGTTCAGGAGCGCTTCCGACAGGTTCGGAACCCGACGTGCAAGTAGCCGAAGACAATCACGAATGGCCGCCAGGTCGGCGCTGGATTGCGCCGGATCGGGCAGCGGTTCGCCGAGGAGGATGACGCGCGCCGTGCGGTACGCGGACGTCGTCATCAGCTCTTCGACGATCTCGACCCGTCCGAGTCCGCGGAGCACGAGCCCGAGACGTCCATCCGGTAGCCGCTCGTGGTGCACGATCGCGCCGACACCAGCGACTCGGACCAGCGGCGGCGACCCAAGCTGCTCGGCTTCATGGCCCGGCTCTATCTGGGGGAGCGCAAGCGCGCTGCCCGACTCGAGGCAGTATTCGATGAGCGCACGGTAACGCGGTTCAAAGACGTGCAGCGGTAGAGCCGTGCCCGGGAACAGGACGATTTGGGGTAAGGGGAAGAGGGGGAGCACGTCGAGATCAGCAGAGCGAAGGGTCGGAGTGGCCGCGAGGTTCATGGCTACTACGATAGGCCCGGCCCGGGAGTGACGCCAGCCCCGCGTTGGGCGTTCGGCGATATCACATCATCGTGCGTCAGATCGGCTTCCAAACCATCAGGACGACGATGACGACCGCGATGGCCGATAAGGCCATACCGGCGTTCTGAGCGCGCGTGCCAAAGGCGACGAACTCGGCGCTCTCCGGGCCACTGTCGTCGAGCGCATCGAGCTGCTTTCGCATGGAGGGACGAAGCAGACCATGAGAGAGGCCGAGCGCGATAAACCACAGGATGAACGAGGCCATGACCCAGGTCGTAGACCAGGGGATCCCGGCATATTGCACGAGGACGATCCCAGTGACACCACCGATGGTGTAGCCGGGGTCGATCATGAGGCGATCGAGCTTCATGAGCGTCTCGAGTGTGAAACGACGTTGGGCGCTGTCACCCTGGGCTTGTGACGCCCAGAGGCCCACGCTGCTGCTGGCACCGAAGGCGAGCATGACAGCGAGGACATGAATGATTAGGAGGATGACGTAGACCATGAACTTATCTCCGTGTCGGTGACGGCCAACAGACTAGGGATGGGGGCGGCTAGTCCATTCGGGGCGACGGTTCGGTCTCGGTCGGCTCAGGCTGAAAGACTTCAGCCGGGGGCTTCTCTTCAACGGATTCGAACGCGGGTCTGCCGAACAAGAACCAGCTCGCTGCGCCCATGGGGACGAGGACCGCGAAGGGGAAGACCTTGCTGAAGCTGGCGCCGGTAGCCTTGACGACCACGGCGCGGTCCTTCTTGCGGACGTCGATGTTGGCGTCGAAGCGACCGTCTCCAGTGTTGTCGAGGATGAGCTTCAAGATGGCGTCAGCGTGGGCGGCGACGGCTCGGGCGAACTCGTCATCCGAGGCACGCAGGCCGACCATCAGGAGCCGAGTGAGTCCGCGAATGCCCAGGTGGCCGGCTCGGAAGAGCTCGATGAGCCCCTCTGACGCCTGTTGGGCGAGCTCGACGCCCGCGAGATCCGGCGAGACCCAGGTCCAACTGACGCCCTTTCGGTGGAGGCCAATGCTGAGGAGCTCGTGGCCAGCGAACACGCCACCGAGGAAGGCGACGTCGCCATCAAACTCGCGGCGGATCTCGCGGCGGATGTTCTCACCGGGCGACGAGAGGATGGCGAGGAACGGCTTGTTGGCGAAGACGGCTGTTTGTGCTGAGGTGAGCGTGGGCTTCCTGCCACCGGAGGTGCTGGCCTCGACGAGCGTGCTCGTGCCCACCACCACGGAACCCGATTTCAGAAACGCGGCGCTGAAGCCGCCGAGCTCGACCATCTCGATCCCGCCGACTTCCTTCACCGCGCCGCCTGTGACATTGGCCAGCTTGCGTGCGAGATCGGCGGGGAGCCGCCCGCGAACTTCGCCCATGAAGCCTGGGTCGCCGTCACTGCTGACGCGAATGGACGCGGAGATCCAATCAATGTCTTTGGCGAGGTCCACGCCGAACTGCGCCTTCACGGCCTCGAGGCCCGCGCCAGCGCTGCTGCGGATCTCCTGAGCGATGCGCCGGATGTCGGGGCTCTCCTTCATGACGGGGTGCGCGATGACGCGATCGAACTCGCCAAGGACATGAGGCACGATGGCCCCGACGTCGACGTGAACGATGTAGTCAGCGCCGTCGATCATGTGCGCGAGGGCGGCGTCCGCGCTGGCAGCACGTGGGTTCGGCGGGACGTCGAAGAGGCCGAAGAAGAGTGAGAACGCGACGATCGCGGCTTCGATGATCCCGAGAGACATGGAGTCGAGGCTCCTCGGGCCGCCGCAGGGTCCCTGAGAGCGGTCCATGAAGGTGGACGAGGGCGGCCAGCGCAAGCGCTGAGCGCGGTAGCACCCCACGAGAGACAGACCTTGCCGCGGAGCCGCCCGATGTTAGCATGAAGAGCCGTGTTCGCACCCGACTCCGACGCACTGAAATCGCTGCTCGACGCCCACGCCGCCCGAGTCAATGACGCTGGCCGTCGCTGGGCCGCAGCGCTGACCGAGGCCGATCTCGCGATGCTCCGCACTGCGTTTCATCGGGCCGAGTCGCTGGCAGAAGCCGCGCTGGTAGCGGCCATCGGACAGCTCGACCCAGCGAGGCGCGAAGAGCTTGAGGAGCAGCTCGCGGACGAGCGCAGGCACGTGGCGGTCTTCGCATCGTGGTTCCCTGAGGGCGCACCGCCCGTGGGCTTGCCCGCCCTGAAGCAGCGTCCCGAGTCGGTCTGGTTCGCGATGCTCGCGTGCAACGAGCTCGCCGGCTACTGCCAGTTTGAGATGCTCGCGGCGATCCTCGATGACGCTTCCAAAGTCGAGTCCGTGCGGGCCGTCGCCGTGGACGAGCGACGCCACATCGCCCGCCTGGTGCGCTGGCTGGCACCGGAGCGACAGCGGCCCATGCAACGCGAGGTCGACCGCTTCGCCGGTCGATTCGCGGCCCAGATCGACGTCCGAATGCGGCAGTTCCTGCCTCGCGACGAGCTCGCGCCGCTTCGGGATGCCGTCGGGAGCGCCGTGTCCGAGCTCATCGCTGAGCTGGTGCTGTCCGAGGAGGCCGCCACGAGGCTCCGCAGCAGCGTCACGTCGGCTGCGAGCGCCTCCCTACTACCCTGGCCCTCCGTTTCATCGCCAACAGGAGCCTGAGATGCCCTCCACCGTCCGTCCTCGTCGCAGCGTCCTGTACATGCCCGGCTCGAACGCGCGTGCGCTCGAGAAGGCTCGAAGCCTCGCGGCCGACGCTCTCATCCTCGACCTCGAAGACGCCGTCGCGGTCGACGCCAAGGTGATGGCGCGAACGCAAGTCGTAGGCGCCGTGAAGGCCGGCGGTTTCGGCCGGCGAGAGCTCCTCATTCGAGTCAACTGCCTCGACACGGCGTGGGGCGAAGATGACCTCGTCGCCGCGGCATCCGCCGGCGCGCACGCCGTCTTGCTCCCAAAGGTGGAGAGCGCCGCGACCGTCCAGCGCGCCGAGGCTATATTGGTCGCCGCCGGCGCTCCGGCTGACCTCGCCATCTGGTGCATGATCGAGACCCCATTCGGAGCGCTGAGAGCAGTCGAGATCGCGGGCGCGTCACCCAGACTCGGCGGCTTCGTCATGGGCACGAGCGACCTCGCAAAAGACTTGAACTGCCTCCACACGCCAGACCGGCTGCCCTTCATCACCGCGCTGGGGCTGAGCCTGCTTGCGGCACGGGCCTATGGCCTCGCCGCGCTCGACGGCGTCTACCTCGACCTCGAAGACGAGGGCGGGCTTGAAGCCGCCTGCCGCCAAGGCCGACAGCTCGGCTTCGACGGCAAGACGTTAATCCATCCAAAGCAGGTCGCGGCCGCGAACGACGCGTTCGGCCCGTCCGAGGCCGAGCTCGCACGAGCACGGAAGATTACGGAGGCCTTCGAAGAGGCGGCCGCTGCGGGCAAGGGCGTCGTGCTCGTGGACGGCAAGCTGGTCGAGAACCTTCATGTCACTCAGGCGCAGCGCCTCATCGCGCTCGCCCACCTCATCGAGGGTCAGGAGCCGGACGACAGAGCCGCTTCGCCGTCGCCCGTTCGAATAGAGATGCAACAGGACGTGTAAGGAGAGGCCGCGGGAGGGCAACCCTGCGGAAGCTCAGGGCTCGCGAACGTTCCCTTGCGCCAGGCCAGACAGCCACAGCTGGAGCAAACGCCGGGAGTACTCGTCCAGCCCCATGAAGGACAGACCGCCGGTCGACTCGTCGGCCGAGGACCAGACGATCCGGCCAAGTCCTGAGATGACCTTCCCCTCCCCTAACACGAATCGGAGGCTCACTTCGGTCCCGGGCTCGAGCCTCTCACCCAAACGGGCGGCCACGCCACCAGGCCCGACGTTGACGACCGAGACCACCTTCGTTGGGCCGGTGCCGATGCGGTAATGAAGCGCCACGTCGTGACCTTCAGCGGGGACCCGTTCGCGTTCAGGAGACATGCCCAGCAGCGTAACCCTCGGAGCGCGTGTGCGCCAACTTCACTGGAGGGGCTTGCATCGGCCGCACTAGCCCCCTAATCTCCTGGTCCCGAGACGTTCTGCGTGGAGGGTGTCAGATCGAGGCCGGCGCGTGCGTCCAAGGCCTGACGGTGGCAAGCAGCCCGAAACGGCAGCCGAGCCAGGGTTCTTTGAAATGGGGGTGAAACGGTTTCGACGGAGCGAGTACAGCGACGGTGGCGCGCCCGGGGTCCGGTCCCGGTAGCAAACGGAAAAACTAGAAGTGCCAACGACAACGTTGAACACGACCTCGCGCTGGCCGCTTAATTTACTTTAAGCGTAGAGTATAAACCAGCAGTTCGCAGACGCAGCCCACGGCGTCTACGGGCTAAAACAGTGGGATAGCAAACCAAGAGCATAGTCTTCTCTCGGAGCGCGAAATCGACAGACTCTGTGGCAGTACGGGCTGGTGACGAGAGCCCATGTCCACAGTACAAATCCAGTCACTACGCGCGTAGATGCCTCGACTCGAGGCGTTCCGGACCCGGGTTCGACTCCCGGCACCTCCACCAGCACATCCTGATTTCGGTTTCAGAACCGATACTTAGACCAGCCGCCCCGCCCGGCGCGATCACACCCTGATCACACCAGCCGCGGGAGGGGTGGGGCGAAGGCCGAAGGCATCTCGCCGAGGAGGGTGCGTTGACGCACACCAGGGACGGGTTCACCATTCGGCACAACCCGGAGGTCACCCTTGCTTCTAGTCATCTCGACCCTTCTACTTGGCATCCAAGCCGACTTCGACGACTGCAAGGACAGTTGCGGCTCGGAGTACGAGGACGGGATTAGCAGTTGCGCTCGGAGTCAGGACACTCCTGAAGACAACGACAGCCTCATTCGTTGCGTGAAGTCCGCCAAGGACGATTATCGCGATTGCGTTGAGGAGTGCCGGGAGGACCCCGACTCCCACTAGTACGTCTTCTTGATGCAGGTCCCGTAGATGGACCCGCTCTTGACGCACTTGAAGCCGATGGAGCAGTCCGTGTTGTAACTGCACCCGCCCCCTGTCCCCGGTCCGAAACTGTTGCTTCGAGGGGGGACGAACTCCCGCCCGCCATATGCGTTGGTTGGAACCACACAGATGCCTTGCACCGAGTAGCTAGCCTTCTGGCAGAGGTTTCCGTATTCACAGGAGAAGTCACTGGAGCAGGACTTCACGCACTGCCCATTAAAGCATGTCGCCCCGATCTGGCAGTCCGTCTGGTAGCTGCACACTGGACCCGCCGAGCTAGAGTAACCCCCTCGACCCACAGGAAAGCAGCCAGCCAGGACCATCGGCCCAACCCCAAGTATGCCCAGGGCAACCATCTTAATTCCGTACCTCCCACGGGTTGAAGTCCAGCGGACATCTTCCGACCTTGGTAATGGAACCGTCAGGCTAACCCGTCCGCTTCAGCATCTTGTCGGTCTAGACCTCGACCCGGACAGCCAAAGCGACCACGGCTTCCTTGTGCCCTGCAACGATGGTGTCGATCTCCAACCGATGTTCCCGAGCCAAGCCCGCCATGTTTTTTTGAGCACGTTCTTCACCCCGAGGATGACATCAGGGACGACCCGTGCCAGGTCCAGGACTTCCGCACAACGTGAACGCCACGCTCGACTCGTCTGAGCTTCCGTACCTCGGAACCGGTCGAGGGTCGCGAGGGCACCGGCTGCTGCCGCGATGATGTCTTCCAGGGCGCGTGAAGCCCTGTGGAACCAGTCGGGGTCGTCCTG
>CANMLD010000074.1 GCA_947498315.1 Pseudomonadota bacterium
CCAGTTTCGGGCGACCCAACCGTCGAGGAAATCAGTGATGGCGGCAAGCGCGAACAGCATCGTCGCCCAGAAGGAGAGTTGGCGAGACTCTAGGTCCGTGTCGGTTGGGTCGGCACCAGAGACGCACTCACTGAGCAGCCACATGACCAGCGGGATGACCGCGATGCGACCGTAGGTCAGTATGTTCGGGAGGTTCCAGACCTCCTGGCGGAGATTGGACCTCGTCTTCTTCGGTGCCTTACGGCGATTGGTGATGGCGCGGCCCCTCAGTCGAAGGGATGGCAGCTTCGGGCGCTTCAGAGCTGGGTGTCCTTGTAGACGAGGTAGTTCTTGACGACCGACCGGACGTAGCGTTCGGTGGCCTCGTACGGGATCCCACCCTTCGCAGCGACTGCGGCGGGACCCGCGTGGTAGGCCGCGATGACGAGTCGTATGTCGCCTTCGAAGCGGTTGATGAGTAACCGTAGGTATCGAGTGCCGCCCAGGATGTTCTGTCGAGCGTCGAAGAGGTCGGAGACGGCCATCTCTTTCGCGGTCCCCGGCATCAACTGCATCAGGCCCTTGGCGCCAGCAGAGCTGACGGCTTCGGGGCGGAAATTCGACTCTACTTTGATGACGGCACGGACGAGGTTTGCGGGCACGTTGTAACGCTTGGCGGCCTCCTGAATGAAGACCTCGAAGCTCTCACGTTCGCCGGCAGGGCCGTTGAAGCGGGCGCCAGACCAACGGGGCGCCGCGTCTGCGTTGCCGTTGCCGCCAGCCGAGGAAGGCGAAGCGCTGTCACTACCGGCTGACGCGGTTCCACCCCCGAAGGCGATGCGCTTCTGACAGGAGTACCCATTCTTCTTCTTGCTCGCGACCATGGGCTCGTTGACCCAGGCTGGGGCTTCGCCGCGCTTCTTGCAGACGTAGAAGGCGTCACCCGCCTCAGCGCGGCCTGGCGTGATGCCGATGAGGCACAAGGCGGCGACGGCGAGGCTGAGTCGGGGTACGAACACGTCCGCATCTTAGCAAGGCAACGCTGACTCGCAAGTTTGGGGAGCGGCCCCACATCGTTTGCGACGCTGCAGTTGGGTGATCTGGGGGTTCCCGCTTGCGGCTTTCCGACGATGCGCGAACATGGCCTCCTATGGGACCACTCAACTTCGACTTCCTCGTCCTCGGAACCGGTATCGCAGGGCTCTCGTTCGCGCTCGACGCGAGCAAACACGGCAGCGTCGCCATCGTGACCAAACGAGGCGCCTCCGACTCCAATACCAACTGGGCCCAAGGTGGGATCGCAGCCGTCATGGGCAGCGACGACAGCTTTGCAGAGCACGTCGACAACACCATGGTCGCCGGCGATGGGCTGAACCACCGAGACATCGTTCAGATGATAGTCGAGGAGGGGCCTGCGGCGATCGCTCGCCTTCGTGAGCTCGGCGTCGCCTTCGCCGATGACTTGGCACGCGAGGGTGGGCACACCAAGCGGCGCGTCTTGCACGCGACGGACATCACCGGCCGAGAGATTCAGCGCGCACTGCTCGAACGGGTTCTCTCGCAGCCCAACGTGACGCTCTTCGAGGACCACGTGGCCATCGACCTCATCAGGCGCCGTAAGACCGAGTCGGGCAGGGCACAGGACGGGGCAGGGGCGGCACCCGACCGCATCGTCGGCGCCTATGTCTTCGATGAGAAGGCGGATGTGGTGCACGCTTTCGGGGCCCGAGCCGTTGCGCTGGCGACCGGGGGCGCCGGCAAGGTCTATCTGTACACGTCTAACCCCGACGTAGCGACGGGCGACGGTGTCGCGATGGCCTTCCGCGCGCGCGCTAAAGTCGCGAACATGGAGTTCTTCCAGTTCCATCCAACCTGCCTCTACCACCCGCGGGCGAAGAGCTTCCTCGTCTCAGAGGCGCTCCGCGGTGAAGGTGGCATCCTGCGCCGCCTCGACGGGACGCCGTTCATGGACGCCGTGCACCCCATGGGGAGCCTCGCGCCGCGTGACGTGGTGGCCCGCGCCATCGACATGGAGCTGAAGCGCACGGGGGACGATCACGTCGTCCTCGATCTCACCCACCTCGACGGCGACTACATGCAGGAGCGCTTTCCGACCATCCTCGGCACGGTCCGGGAGTTCGGGATCGACTTCCGAACGACGCCCCTGCCGGTGGTGCCCGCAGCGCATTACCAGTGCGGTGGTGTCGTCACGGACGCATGGGGACGCACGTCGGTAGCAGGGCTATACGCCGTCGGCGAGTGCGCCCACACAGGGCTACACGGCGCCAACCGGCTCGCGTCCAACTCTCTCCTCGAGGGTGCCGTGATGGGCACCCGCGCCGCGCGGGCTGCTATCGACGAGCTCCCGGACACGACCATCCCAGCCGGGATCACGCCTTGGGCCAGTGGTTATGCTCGCCCGGGTGACCAGCAGGTCGTCGTGACGCACAGTTGGGAGGAGATTCGCCGGACGATGTGGAACTACGTCGGCATCGTGCGCTCGAACGAACGCCTCGAGCGGGCTCGTCGGCGGGTCGCGATGCTCGAGAGCGAGATCCTCGAAGACTGGTGGCGCTATCACGTCACACGGAACGGGATCGAACTGCGGAACATCGCCCTCGTCGCGCGGCTGATCATCGACGGGGCCAGTCGACGTCAGGAGAGCCGCGGGCTCCATTGCACTGAAGACTTCCCGGACAAGGACGACCACAACTGGCTTCGAGACACGGTGCTCTGGCGTGGTGGGCGCTAGCTCTCAGCCCCAGCGCCGGCGCCGCCGAGTTCAGCCGGAGCTGACGCCGGGATATCAGCGGTCAGCGGTCAGCGGTCAGCCCGGCGAGGCCAGGGAAGCGCCGCGCCGTGCGAGACATGTAGCCCGGCCGGTCGACCGAAGCTGACCGCTGACCGCTGACCGCTGAGCGCTCAGAAGCAGCACTGAGCGCCGCGCCGGCTCAGCCGGCAGCAGCCCCGAACATCGAGTCAGTCACGAGCCGTCGCGGTGGAGAGCTACTGCGGGAACCCGCAAACGACTTTGAGCTCGTAGCTGCCCTGTGCCCCGGATTGGCCGTCAACGCCGATGTAATAGCTGCTCCCGGCGAAGGCCGTGAAGGTGAGCGGTGGTGGCCCTGACGTGAGGCAGTTCTGCCCGTTACAGACGCCGTCCTGGTGTTCGATGACGACGAGGTTCACACCGAAGAAGGACTTCGGCAGCTCGAGCGTCACGAAGTCCGTCGTCGTCGGGTCGAAGCGGTAGTAAAAGTCCGGGCCCGAGAGGCCCGTGGCGCAGCTATAGTTCGAAACCGAGTCGTCTTCGCCGATCGTGTCCCAGCCTTGACCGAAGCCGCAGTAGACCGTGGTCGATGACGAGCAGATGGTCTGGCAGAGCTCGCCCGACGCGCAGTCCGGATCGGCGCAGTCCTTCTTGCCGTCGTTGTCGTCATCGATCTGATTGGAGCAGTCCTCCGGGGTCGAGCAGTAAACGTCGTCGGCGCAGTCTTCGTCGTTGCAGTCCATGTTGCCGTCGCTGTCCTCGTCGACGCCGTTGTCGCAGAGCACCTCGATGGCAGTGTCACAGGACACCTCGTAGTCGAAGGTCCCGACCTTGCCGTCCTTGCCATCGACGACCAGGATGATCTGGTCCTCAGGCAGCGCGACGAACGTGAGCAACGACGGGTGGGTCTTGGCGCAGCTCGCTGGCGCGCAGCCCGCTCCCGTGTCTTTCAGGAGGAAGAGCTGGGTCGTGGTGCTCTCGTTCAGGAGCTTCATCGTGACCTTGACGGGTTTGTTGGTGAAGAAGGGCCACGCGTACTCCTTGGCCGAAAAGTCACCGGCCGCGCAGCTCCAGCCGTCGATGGCGTTCGTTGCGCCGAAGGCCGCGTTGGACCAGGAGGCCTTCTTGGCGCCGCACTGCAGGTACTTCTCTGCGATCGGCTGGCACGAACAGGTGTCCGTGCCGCCGCCGCACACCCCCGCGATGCAGGTCTCGCCCTCTGTGCACACGTTGGCGTCGTTACAAGGTAGGCCTTCGTTGACGGGCTCCGTCGTGCAGGCGCTGCCCTTGCACGTAGGGATGGCGCACTCGGAGCCAGTGTCCGGAGGGCAGAGGAGCGCCGATCCCAGCTTGGTCGTGCACTTCTGGCCGAGACAGACGAGGGTCCCATTGCAGGAGTCGCCGTCGTCGAACTGGGTGCAATCGACGTCTGCAGCGCACGAGCAGACGTCCGCGCCCGGCGTACAGTTACCCGCGGTGCACTCGTCGTCCTTCGTGCAGTCGTTCTTGTCGTCGCAGGGGCCGGTGATCGGGGAGTACTGGCACGCCCCATCGGGGCCGCAGGAGTCGCTCGTGCAGGCGTTCAGGTCGTTGCACACGGTTGGGCTGCCCTTGCACGCGCCCCCGTCGCAGCGGTCGCCGGTGGTGCAGGCGTCGCCGTCGCTACAGCCCTGGCCGTCGGACGGGGTCTCCACGCAGTCCCCCGTGGCCTTATCGCAGGCCACGGCGGCGCATGGATTGCCGGGATCGGTGCAGGTGACGACCGACGCGCTCGCGAGCAGGCACTGGCCGTTCTTGCAGACCAGGGTGCCGTTGCAGCGGTCGCCGTCTTCGTAGACTTCGCAGTCCTCATCGGCGCTACAAGGGCACTGCCGGTCACCCGGCTGACAGACGCCGGCTTGGCACGTGTCACCCAGGGTGCAGGGGTCGGCGTCGTCGCACGCGGTCCCCTTCGGGACCGGGATGGCGGCGCAGCTCCCGTTGCCTTCGACACAGCCGTGTAGATTGCACGCGTTGACGGCACCCGTCGGACAGACCGAGGCGGAGCCGGGCGCGATCTGGCACGAGCCCGTCACGCAAGTGAACGCACCGACGCAGGGGTCGGCAGGGTCGTACTTCTTGCAGTCGTCGGTCTTGATGCAAGGGCAGGCGTTGTTACCCGACTTGCAGGACCCGTCTATACAGAAGTCTCCGATCGTACAGGGGTTCTTGTCGTCACAACCACCTGCGGCGGGGACGTGCTGGCACGTGCCGTCAGCGCCGCAGCTGTCTGCGGTGCAGAGGTCGCCGTCGTTACAAGGCTTCGGCGTGCCACCGGTACACTCGCCGCTGACGCAGCGCTCGGCGAGGATGCACTTGTCGCCGGTCGAACACGGCGCGCCTTCGAGGACGGGCTCAGCGCCGCAAAGGCCGGCAGTGCAGAGCGGCTTCTGGCAGGCTGGCGTCATCGCCTTGCAGTCGGCGGCGGACTGACACGGCGTCCCGATTGGGGTGGCGTCTACCGTCGCGCCATCGCTGCCGTCGGTCGCCGACGTGTCGTCCGCGCCGTCGGTGGCGGTGACATCCTCGCTCGGTTCGACGTTCCCGATGACCTTGGCGTCGTCACCGCAGCCGACGGCCACGGCCACGGAGGCGACGGACAGTGTTGCCAAGGCGAGCAGCCGGACAAAGTGGAGGTGCAATCTCAGCATCCCGCGACAATACCAGCTTCGGCCGGGTCACGTCGCGTTCACTCGCGGCGCTGCGACGTCACCGGGCAACAAGTGGATGACACCGCGTGAGGCTACGGGTAGGTTCCGCCGCCATGACCAGCACTCGCTACTATGGCCTGACCGGCCTGAACGCCTCGGGCAAGGGGTCGGTCGCCGAGCTCCTCATCGCGGCCGGCTTCGACTACCATTCTCTATCGGACGCCATCCGGCAGGTCCTTGCGGAGCGCGGCCTCGAGCCGACGCGCGACCACATGATCGTCACCGGACGTGAGCTGCGGGAGAAGGGCGGCCCGGGTGCGCTCGCGACCCTCATCGCGTCGCGGCTTCGGCCCGGTGTGCCAGCCGTCATCGACTCGGTGCGAACGCCGGGCGAAGTCGCCGTGTTAAGGGCGCTCCCAGGCTTTCGGCTCCTCGGAGTGACGGCACCGGAAGCGGTGCGTTTCGACCGGATTCGGGCGCGCGGGAGGGTGGGTGATCCCCAGGATCTCGAGACCTTCCGTCGCCACGAAGCGGCCGAACTCACGGGAAACGACGCAGGCCAGCAGCTCATCGCGACGGCAGCGCTGGCGGACCAGCAGATCGCCAATGACGGCGACCGCGGCGCGCTCGAGGCTGCTGTCGCTGCGCTCGCGGCAGACCGGAGTTAGGAGGGTGATGCTTTTCTCCCTTCCTCGGCCTTCGCGCTGCCGCACGGGAGCGGCGTCAGATGTCAGCGATACGTCCTGACGTAGCTTTGAGTACGCTCCGGGCGTTTCTCCCTCGGGGGGCGCGGGGGGTCCCCCGCCGGCAAGCGCAAGAACAGCTTTCCTTGCTCCCGCGCGACATCGCTTCGGCCGGCTCGGTCCGAAAAACAGATCCCTCCTAGCCGGTCAAGCTCAGACGGTCAGCTCGATCTCTCGACTCGCCGGCGTCGCGACTTCGCCTCTCTCCGCCTTGCGGAGCAGGTGCCAGATGTCGGGCCCGAGGAGGTCGATGTCGGTGTTCGTGTGGCGTTCGCCGCCGAAGCGTCGCACGGCGTCGCTCTGCTCCCGCAGCACCCAAGCGTCTTGCTTGAGGATGGACCGCACGATGGGTTCGATGAAGGGCCTGATCAGGAAGCCTGGGATGGGGAGGCGGAACGCAGCGACCGCGTAAGTCCTCGTGATGTAGTCTGATTCCGGCGTCATCGCCTGCGTGGCGAGGATGTGGCTCTTTGGCCCGAGGCGGTACTCGACTTGCCCGAGGCATGGCATCAGGAACCGGTCGAAGTGGGTCACGACGCCGCCGCCGGGGGCGAGGATGGCGCCGATGAGCCCTTTCGGACGCGGCTCGCCGACATACTCGCACTCGACCCCCGATGCGGTACGAGCGACCCGAGCGATGATGCGGTTTCGCGTCTTCGCGCTGCGAAAGAGCCCCCCGTGCAGAAACGACGTGTGCGGGACGTCGAGCATGTTCTCGAGAGCGGAGAGGAGGGAGCCCGGGAGCGTCATCTGGAGTCGGACGACGGTGTAGTCCGGGTCGTCCACATGCGGGATTCGAAAGGGTGGCGTCAGTGGCGGCGTTTCAGGGGCCATCCAAATCCAGACGAGCCCATCCTGTTCGCGGACGGGGTAGGCGTCTGCACAACGGCTCGGGGCCGCGGTGGGGCTACTCAGGAGGCCCGGGACGGCGGTGCAGGTGCCCGAACCGTCGAAGCGCCAACCGTGATAAGGACACTCGAGCTCGCCGGCGTTGACCCGACCTTTCGAGAGGGCGACGTTGCGGTGCGGGCAGCGATCGAGGAGAGCAGACGCGCCTGTCGCGCTTCGGAAGATCGCGAGCGGGATCCCGAGGACAGTTCGGGGGAGCGGCGCCGCTCTGAGCTCCGATGATGCGCAGGCGACGTACCACGCTCGGGTAAGACGGACTATGGATGCGTGACCACGCGACTGGTGGGCCGACAGGAGATCGCGCGAGCCGCGTTCCGGAGAGTCGCTCGCTGGGTTCAGGTCGTCCATCGCGGGGATCTCCGATCAGCGGCCGAAGTCGTGGAGACTCGGCGAGACGAGGCCCAGGGGGGGCCCGATGAGAGACCAGACGGTCACGAGCCCCGCCACGAGGACGAGGGTCGCGCGGGCGCTGCCCCAGCGGGGCAGGGTGACGCGTGCCCAAAAGTAGAGCCCGTAGAACCCGAGCGAGACGATGCCAGCGAAGAGCTTCGGGTCCGAGGGGAGGAAGTCGCCCCAGGCGTAGTTGGACCAGCCGGTCCCGGTGAGGACGGTCGCGCCGAGGAGCGTTGCGGCGAGATGTGCTGCCCGCTCCGTGCGACGATCTTCGGGGGTGTCCGTCCAAAGGAGCGCGCCTTCGCGGAGCTCGGCGGTCGCGTCGGCTGGCGACGTGGCGATGGCCGACCCGGATGACAGCCACGTGAACCAGAGCGCGACCATCGCGAGGAGGAGTGGAAAACCAGACGCGCGAAGCCCGCCCGAGAGGTCCGGGAGCGTGAACAGCGGGAGCGACTCCGTGCCCTGGAGCTCTCCAATGAAGAGTCGAGCCAAGGCGCGGGCCGGGTCGGCGGAGATGGAGAGCGGGAGCATGAAGGCGACATAGAAGAGGGCGTGCAGTCCCACCAGCGCGAAGGCCAGGCGGGCGATCCCGTGAGGGAGTGGCGAGCTCGCAGTACGGCTGCGAATCGAGGCGAAGAGGAAGACCACGAGTCCGGCTGATGCCACGGCGCGGAGAAGCCACTCGGCGGGGTGTCGCCAGGTCGCGACGACGCGACGGACGAGGCCTTGGGCGCCGTCTGGGTCGAGGATTGGGACATCGAGGAACAGGGGAGCGCCGCCCGCGTGGAGCACCAGGTCCCCGGCTCGGCTGGCGAGCGGAAGCGCTGTGACGACGAGCGCGAGGACGACCAAGGCCAGGGGGCTGCGCCGGAGCGCGAGCGCAGCGTAGGTCGCAGCGATGGCGGTCGCGGCGGTGCTCCCGATGCCGAAGACGACATGGACGAGGGACCAGGGCGTCCCGGTCATCGAGAGTTCGGTGGGAGCGAACGCTGCTGGGTCAGAGAGGGAGGCGAGCGCACTCGCGCCGGCAGCGATGAGCAATGCGGCGGCGGCGGCCGTGTGAGTTGCGGCTAGCGCCAGCGCCCCAGCGGCGAGTCCCAGAGCGAGTGTGCGTCCAGCGCCGAAGGGGATGGCGGCTTGGTCGATGAAGATGAGTGCGATCCCTGTGAGCGCGCCGACGATGACAACCAGAAGCGCCGGGGGCCGAGGACCGGTAGGCGGCCTACGCGTCAACGCTCCGGACGTGACCCCCGCCAAGATGAGCGCGGACGCAGCATAGAGGCTCACGGGGTGCTCTCCCCGGGGATTCCGTCACGGGGAGGTGGTGGAGACGCTGCGAGACGCGAGACGATCCGGTCGAGGTAGCGCTGGGGACGGGCGGCGAGGCCGGTTCCGTCCACGGTGAGCACCAGTTGGTCGCCGCGCTTTATGGCGTCGAGTCGGTAGGTCGGCAAGACAAGGGCCAAGATGAGCGCGATGGCGAGGAGGGCGAGTCCGCCGGTGACCCAAGGTGCGTGTCCAGTCGTCTTGACGGCGAAGTGGAGTTGCCTTCGAGGCAGAACCGACGCGGTGAACGGGCCGGTCCTGGCGGTGGACGGGTCACTTCCGGTGATTATCCCAAGGGGATCTCCGGCAGAGGTGGTGCCGACGAGCGCTGAGGCGAGCGGGACCATTGGCTCTGGCACCGTTGGGCCCTTCGGGGCGCTGGCTGGAAAGAGGTCTACGATGTCACCGGGGCCTGCCGCGCCACGGGTGGTCGCGAAGGGAAGGGTCAGGGTGAGATCCACGCCACCGACGGTTGCCGTGCGCGAGACGCCAGTCCACGTGACGCGAAGCCCGTCGAATTCGAGATCCCGACCGGTCTCGAGGGCGGCCTGGTGTGGCTTGCCGTCGATGACGACCGTGCAGGCGCGTGGCGCGAGCTCAGCGAGGTCTGGCGCGGCGGTGCATGAGAGCTTGAAGCTGGGCTTCCAGGGGATCCAGAGGTCGCCCTGACGGCGCTCGCCCCGGGAGCGTGACTCCGCGACGGCGTCGTCGCCTTCGAGGATGGACAACCGGGCGTCGAGCGCGGTGCCGCCAAGTCGCGGTGCGAAGGCGATGAGACCGACGCCGATGACGGCCAGGAGGAAGGCCTCGACGCGAAGGCCAGACGTTCCGTGGAGTTGTGTGCCGTAGTGTCCATGAACGCCACCCCGGAGCTTGCCGAGGAACAGCTTCGGGAGAGCCGCTCTCATGACACCGGTCACGTCGCCGGCGACACCGGTGATGAGCCTCGTGGCTCTCCCAGGGAGGGAGACGGGGGTCAAGGCGACCGCGGTGGTGTCGAACGCGACGTCGGCGTCGCCCGTGGCGCCTGTCGCCACGGAGCGCGAGAGCGCATAGCCCACGAGGTTCAACGCCATCATGACGGCCAGGGTCTCGACCAGCCAGCTCTCGGTCAGATCGCTCAGGCCGAGGGGGATAGCGACCTGCGCCACCGCACTTGGGATGGCGCGTGCCACGTCGGCGTCGGAGACTTGAGGGATCGCGAGGCCCGCCGTCAGGACTGCCAAAAGGAGCGAACCGAGTACGATCGCCGTGACCGGCGAGCTCAACAACCTGAACAGGGGGCTCATTGAATACACGCGCCGCCCGAAGTAACAAGCCGGGCCCCACCCGTCAACCATTCGGGGGACTTCGACACGTCCGCTCAGCCGCCGCGCAGGGGTTGGACGCCGTCGACGCCGGGGCGGGGCACGAGGCTCCCCGGTCTAACCACGGCGACGAGCCCGGCGGCCGTCGAGAGCGCCGCGCCGGCGATAGCGAGCCAGAGGCCCCATGAGGGCTCTGTGCGTAGGTTGAGCCCAGCGCCCGGCGAGCTCATCCCGGACAGCCCGAGCCGGTGTTCGTAGCCCAGGACCGCGATGGCGATGAGCAGCCCGAGGGCAAAGAGCGATGAGGCGGCACCGACCAGGCGCACTGGCACGAACTGGGCCACGGCGAGGAGCGCGCCGAAGGCGACGAGCAGGATCGGCGCCACGAGGAGGATGAAGTAGCGGCGGTCGGCGTCGAGGTCCGGATCTCGGAGCTTGATCCCCACGTCGTCGGACGCGCTCGGCCCCTCGGCTGGCGCGACCGAAAAACGCGGCGCGGGGTCGCTGTCCGCTGTCGAGGCCGGCTCGTCCGTAGTGATTCGGCTACCAACTTCGACCCCGGTCGCGCGTTCCCATGGGCTGATGGTGCCGAGGTGAGTCCCGTCGCAGGAGACGGCCACCCACGGCAGGAAGAACGCGGCTGATGTGACGAGGCCGCCGCCGCTGATCGCGCCGGCGAGAAGGAGACGCATCATGGTGAAGCCTCGGGCGGGGGAGCGACGTCATCGATTGACGGCGGGCCACTAGCCCCTTTCGGAGCGGTGGAGAGGACGAGCGCGCGAAATGCGACGCGGTCCTCGAGCGTCGTGGCCCAGTCGCTAGCCATGGCCTTGTCGAGGGACGGACGAGCGGTGGGGCCCACGGCGAGGAGCCTCCAGAGGGCCGACACGGCAGCAGCGGCGTCTCCCGCGAGCGCGTGCGCTTCAGCCAAGGCGGCAAGCCGACGTGGTGAGGACGGCTCGAGGGTCGCTAGGGCGGACGCCCACTCGACTGCGGGAATGGAGCTCAGTGGCGGCGCCTCGATGCCGGCGGCGACGGACTCATGAGCGCCGTCCGCGATGGCCGGTCTCAGCGGCGCCGTCACGACGAACGGCTCGCTCTGGCCGCCACACGAGAGGCTTCCGAGCACGACCACGTCCACTGGCGTCCAGGCGACAGTGAGGTCGAGGAGGGCAGGGCGGTCGACCGAAGCAGGAGCAGGCGGAGGCGCACCTCGTCGGCCCGGCTTCGTAGCGGATTTCGGCTTCTGGCATGGAGGCTGAAGCTCGCCGAGGACGTCGTCGCCGTCACCATCGACTCGGACGAGCCGTATCGGACGCTCGGGTGCGATGTCGCTCGGTACATTCGCGGCGACGCCCGTCGGGCCGTCTGTCCCGGGCACCGACTCAGCGGGCAACTGCATTGGGAAGACCACTGCGGCGCCACCCGGCGCGGCGAGACCGAGTGGGACTGGGGAGAGCCCTCCGAGCGGGGACGCATCTGCGAGGTGGGCGTCGCGGGCGCCGGGTTCGACGCGATAGAGCGTGGCACCGCGACGAAAGACCAACGCGCCGCTGCTCGTGAGCCCCAAGACCTCGGTGGCAATGACAGCTCTGGGTTCGGGCGTGGGCACCGGTGGGACGCCGCTAGCTACCCCCGTCGCGAAGAGGGTCGTCGCGAAGAGGGTCGTCGCGAAGAGGGTCGTCACGGCGAGGAGCGAGTGAAGGCGCGGCATCGGCGCATCATAGCGTCATCTCCGCCTGAGCGTGAGTACCAATGCCGTCTACCGATGCCGAGGCTGTTCCTAGAAGAGCGCCGCGGAGAGCGTCAGGCCAATGAGGATTGGAACCGCAGGCGGTATCCAGACGGCGCTCAGGCCTTGTGCGGTCTCGACCACGTAGCGGCCACGAAGTAGCGCGCCACCCACGTCGAGATGGAGGCCAACGTCGATGGGGACAGCGCCTTGGCTGAGGCTCACGTCGACCCCGACTCGCACGCCCGCGGCGATGTAGGGCGAGAGAGGCGCTTCCGCGTCGCCGTCGTATCCCTCTTGATGGGCGCCGTGTGCACCCGCGACGAGCCACGCCCCCATGAGCCAGGGGCCATGCCGCCACGTCCCGGCGACCGAGCCCCCGGTCCAAGACACGGCGAGTGACGCCTTGGCGTACGGGTTTGCGGTAGCGCTCTCGAAGTGGGCGACCGGCAAGTGAATCAGCGTGGCTTCGACGCGCCACCCACGGCTTCCGATAGCAGCCCCTGCCTGAACGCCGATGATCGCCTCGGGTGAGAGCGCGACGGCGAGGGTGGAGCCGAGCTGCAGACGAACTTCGATAGGCTCCGGGGGAGCCGGCGTCACTGATGATGGTCGCCACGAGGTCGCAGGACCATAGAGAGCGTCGGGTAAGCCGCGCTCACGCGATTCAGGCGCCTCGAGCTCGCGCGCAGCGGACCTCGGCAGCACCGAACGCAACGTGGCCGAGTCGAGGGCGATGCAGATGGCGAGCGCGGTCGCCCGTATCGCGGCGGCGCAGGTGCCCCGAGGGAGCTCGATTACGCGGGTCCCGACGTTTTGCCCGGCGAGCTGCAGCTCGATCTGTGCGGTGAAGCCACTGCCGCGCGCCGTCAGGGTCACGGCCACTCGAGCGCCGCTCGGGACCTCTTGGAGGCACGACGCGAGCTCGACGCTCAGTGATGGGTCACCACGACACTCTGGTGGTGCCCGGACGTCGACGGGGAGCTGCGGGGGCGCCCCGAAGATGGTTCGGGCCAAGACGAGGCCGACCAGGAGCGCGTTCACCGGACGGAGAAGGTGCCGGGATACGGTGCGTCCGCGGACGCGTCGAGGTGACGCACAGCGTGAGCTGAACCCACGAGGAGCCCCGACCCGAGCCCTATCGCCAGCGGCAAAGCGAGACGCATCTCCGCCGACTCATCACCGTCGAGTGACACCACCAAGATGGCGGTCAGGATGAGCGCAGTGCCCACGGCGACGCCGGTGACGGCCCAACTTCGAGCGAAGGTGTCGTCATGCGCAGGTGCAGGCTCAGCGTCGACGACGACCGTGCGTGCCGCGACGACCGTCACCGATGCGGTCACGTCACGCTGACCAGGGCGTATGAGACGGACCCTGTAGACCCCCGCGGGGAGCGCCAAGTGATGACCCTCGCACCGAAAGGAGCCATCCGCATGCTGCTCCGCCGTATTCTTCTCCGCCGCGGTCGGCGTGCTTCGGCTAGCACAGTCATCGAGTCGCAGGAGCGCCTGCTCGGAGGCCGGTTCGACGCGGCCCCACGACGCGCGGTCCAGGGTGGGTGGGGGCGTGCCCGAGAGCGTCGAGAGCGCGAGCAGCCACGAGACGACGGCCGTCACAGGATGGCGAGGACCTCGCTTGCTGCGCGCTCTCCAGACTCGAGGGCGCCTTCCATGTAACCGCAGAAGTCCTCTGCCGTCTCCGTGCCCGCAAAGTGAAGGGGTCCAACAGCGTCGCGAAGCAAGTGGCCATGAGTGGTCATGAGGCCCGGCGGCATGCCTGCGACCGGGCACCCGGCGGCCCACTCTTCGTCGGCCCAGTCGTGCTCGACGATGGCGACAGGGCTACCGGCTTTGGGCCCAAAGTAGCGAACGAGCTGAGCGGTGATCGCCGCATGGCGCTCGGCCTCGGGGCGAGCGCGCCAATGGCGCCCCGGCGCGCCGACGCGAAAGCCAAGTAGGCACGGTACTTTACCGTCCAGGGTCGTGTTGTCGACCACCCACGTGAGGGGCTGAGGCGCGCTGGAACCGGGGGTGATGGCGCAGGTCGCCTCGCCTGCGAACCCAGCGTCGCGCCAAAAGACGTCTCTATAGAACACGAAGACTTTGGCGGTGGTCCCCATCCGGAAGCCGTCCAGCAATGATTGCTTGCCCGGCGACAACCTTGGGTCGTACTCGATGGCCGCTGCTTGCTTCGGTGGTAGCGCTAGGATGGCGAGCCGCGCCGACATCGTGCCTTGGCTGGTCTCCACGAGGATGTTCGAGTCGCGGTGGGCGATGCGGCGCACGGGCGTGCCGGTCACGAGCGAAGATCCGAGCTCGGCGGCGAGTCGCTTGCCGATCTCCCCAGCGCCCGAGGCGATTCGGCGCTCTTGTGCGCCGTCCTTGATCTCAATGAGCCGGCGTAGGCCACCGCTCGCGTTCAGGTAAAACGCGAAGTAAAGCGCTGAGATCTCAGACGGCTCGGCGCCGAACACGGTCCGGACGGCGACGTCGAAGAGGGCCTGCACCGTACGGTTCATTCCGAAGTCGCGAGATAGATCGGCGACGCTCATTCGGTCGAGACGCGCCGCGTCGGGAGTCTCCCACGGGGCGTCGAGCGGGACCTTACGCCGCAGCCGCTCCGACTTCGCGAGGGTTCGAGTCAGGGTCCAGAGGCTCCAGAGAGGGAGTGACGGGATGGTGTGGCGATGAGTGCTGAGCTGTCCGTCGAGGTCGAGGACCTTCTTTCCGGTATGGAATGTAGGGAAGGTCTGCAGCCCGAACTCTTCGCAGAGGTCTCGCATGCGATGGTGACGTGATGAGATCCACTGGCCGCCGAGGTCGAACGGGGCTCCCTGCAGGGTCTCGACTCGCGTGCGACCGCCAACCCGGTCACGCGCTTCGAGCGCGATGACATCGACGCCCTTGTCGCGCAGCATCCGAGCGGCGATGAGGCCCGCGAGTCCGGCGCCTACGACGACGACGTCAGCGCAGTCGGTCACGTGTCCGACATGCCCGGCAGATCGGGGAGATCCGCAGCGAGGTGGAATGCGTCGAAGGCGACCGAACGGTGGTGGTCCGGAACGGGCGCCATCTGCCGGTAGAGAGAGGAGCCGCCATCGACCTTCATGGTCTCACCCGTCACATAGGCCGCGGCCGGGGAGAGCAGGTACGTCACCGCCGCGCTCACTTCACTCTCCGTGCCGAGACGTTTGGCAGGGATCTGCGTCTTGAACTCGGAGAGCATCGAGATCACGGGAGGCGGGTAGTTCTTCAGGCCAGATGACGCGATGGTCCCTGGCGCTACCGCGTTGCAGCGTATCCCCAGGGGCGCCCACGCGAGCGAGAGGCTCTGCATCAGGTTCGACACGCCTGCTCTTGCGGCGCTCGTGTGGGCCATCAGGGGCATGCCGTTCCAGAAGTCCGCGACGATGGCCACGATGGCGCCGCCATGGGCACCCATCCAAGCGGACTTCGCGGCTTTGCAGCAGAGGAAGGTGCCCGTGAGGTTGGTCTCGATGACCGCGTTCCACCCCTTCAGGCTGATGGCATCTGGCGGCGCCAAGAACTGACCGCCCGCGTTGGCCACGAGGTGGTCGAGGCGCCCGTGACGCTCTACCGTGGTCTGCATCAACGCGGCTACCTGGGCTTCGTCGCGAATGTTACAGACTTGGTAGCTCGCGCTCCCACCCGACGCCGCGATCTCAGCGGCGACGGCGATGAGCTTGTCTTCCTTGCGACCCGCCACGACCACGTGTGCGCCGAGCGCCGAGAGCTCGTGCGCGATGCAACGACCAATACCGCTGCCGCCGCCCGTTACGACGGCAACCTGGCCTTCGAAGAGATCCGCTCGAAAGACGCTTCGGTAGGCCATCGTCTACAGGTCCGGCGTCACGAAGAGATCGGTGAGGAGGGGGGAGCCCGGGGAGACGGCGTAATGGTCGAAGTCGGTGACGCCACGAGAGCGGAGGAAGGGCTCGTCGAGGAGCTGCTGGCCCGTGAGCTCGCGGCTGTTCGTGCTGAAGATGGCGTAGGCGGCGTCTGCCATGATCTCCGGCGTGCGAGCCTGCTGTCCGAGCATCTCGCCGCCGACCATCTTCAGGGCGGCCGTCTCGATGATGGTTTTAGGCCACAGCGAGTTGACGGCGATCCCAGCGCCCGCGAGCTCGCCCGCGAGGCCGATGGTGGCCATCGTCATGCCGTACTTGCTGATGGTGTAGGCGGTGTGGTTTCGGAACCAGCGCGGGTCCATGTCGATGGGGGGCGAGAGGCTGAGAATGTGGGCGTTGGCCGACTTCTTCAGGTACGGGATGGCGAAGTGGGCGGCAGCGTATGACGCGCGAATGTTGACGCCGAACATCAGGTCCACTCGCTTCAGCGGCGTGAACTCACAGGGCGTCAGCGAGATGGCACCGGCGTTGTTCACGAGGATGTCGAGACCGCCAAAGTGTTCGGCCGCTGCTTTGATGGCACCAGAGAGGCGTTCGTCGTCGCGAACGTCGACGGCGAGCGCGAGCGCCTGCCCACCCGCTTCCCGTACTTCCTCCGCGACCGAGTGGATCGTGCCCGGGAGCTTCGGGTTCGGCGTGTCCGTTTTGGCAGCGATTACGATGTTGGCGCCGTCGCGGGCGCACTTGAGTGCGATCGCGCGGCCAATTCCCCGGCTCGCGCCGGTGATGAAGATGGTCTTTCCGTGCAGTGGTGCCGTCATGGGGGCCGAGTCTGACCGGACACTGGCGTCCTGGCAAGGCAAGGCTCGACGCCGCCCGCTGACCATGCGATCCTCAGCAGGACTGGAAGCAGGCGCTTGCATGGGTCCATGATTGCGCGCGGCAACGTCAGGTACCGAACTCGGGTCCGCCAGAACGCGGGTGAGAGAGATGTCAGGAGACCAGAGCCGACCAGGCAGTAGCAGCACGGACTCCCTCCGTCCGAGGAGCGCGCCGCCACTCGCGCCGCGCATCCCGGGCCTATCGAAGGGCCCGACGTGGCGAGAGCGGGTACGCGAGCTCATTGGAGTCGACCGAATGCACCCAGTGCATGCGGCTGGGGTATTGCGCACCAAAGGCGAGCGAGACCTCGCCATCGAAGCGCTGCTCGAGCTCCTCGGGCGGGAGCCGTACCACATCGATGGGCTGAACCACCTGGTCACCATGCTCTCCCGCCCTGGACTCGACGATACGGCGCGGCCCTTTCGCCGGCGTCTACACGAACTCCGCTGCATCGGCGCCCAGCTGCCGGAGTCCGAACACTCGGCAATCATCGACTATCTCGAGGCGACCCATGGCGTCGGTCCGATCCCGAAGCGGATGCCGGTGTCGCTCGTGCGTGCGACCTTCGAAGGGCTGGCCGACTTCTACGACTGGAAGCTACGAGCCTACCTCCACTATCGCGCTCCCGAGCTCGTCGCCGAGGCGATACGCAAAACCGAACGTGGACGTGACCACGGGCTCGACGTCCTAGACCTCGGCTGCGGGACTGGCCTCATGGGCGACTACCTTCGGACGATCGCGAGCCATCTCACCGGCGTCGACGTGTCGCAGCGCATGTTGCAGCGGGCACGCGAACGCGACCTCTACGACGAGCTCATCGAGGCGGACTTCGTGTCGTGGCTCGAAGGGAAACGGCATCGCTACGACGTGATCGTCGCCTCCGACGTGCTCTGCTACACAGGTGCACTCGGCCCCATCTTCGAGCTCGTGAGATCCCGACTCGGTTCCCGCGGTCGCTTCGTGTTCACCGCCGAGAAGAGCGACTCTGAAGACGTGGCGCTGCGCCTCACGGAGCGTTACGTCCACCATGAGCGCCACATCCGCGCTACGGCGGCCCTTCACCAGTTCGAGGTGGCACATCTCGTGGAACGGTCTCTGAGGACCCAGAATGGGCGACCGGTAGACGGCTTGGTCGTGACGCTGGAACGTCCGTCCGTCGCGTCGCCGCCGCTCCCATCCGGACGCTGAAGCAGCCCGTGGCCGCCACATGTGCTACAAAACTTCGCTGACTCGGGCCACTTGCCGCTTTACAAGACCGCCATTGGCGCTACGGTAGCGCCATGGAGGTTCATCAGTTCGGCTCTTCGGGGTCTTCGGTCCCCGTCATCGGTCAAGGTACCTGGCAGATAACGGCAAACGACCTAGTCGTACGCACGTTGCAACGCGGCATCGATATGGGCATGACCCACATCGACACCGCCGAGCTCTACCCGGGCGCGGAGGAAGTCGTCGGCAAGGCCATTCGAGGCCGGCGCGACGAGGTGTTCTTGGTGAGCAAAGTTCTCCCAAAGAACGCCTCCCGCCGCGGCACCCTCGCGGCCTGCGAGCGCACTCTGAAGAAGCTCGGCACCGACTACCTCGATTGCTTCCTGCTTCACTGGGCCGAAGAACCGAGCCAGATCCGCGAGGCGATGATCGCGCTTCGCGAGCTGGTTTGGGCGGGCAAGATCCGCGCTGCGGGCGTCTCGAACCTGAGCGTTGCCCAACTCGAGATCGCTGTTGAGGCGCTCGACGACGTCGCGCTCTCGTGCAATCAGGTGGTCTACAACCTCTTTGACCGCGGCATTGAAGACGAACTAATCCCCTGGTGTTCCGCCAATGGCGTCGCGGTGGTGGGCTACTCGCCGTACGCCGGTCTCGCTGAAGCGACGCCGGCGCAAAAGGCCGTCCTCGCGCGCATCGGCGCCGTCCACTCTCGCACCGAACGTCAAGTGACACTGCGCTACCTGACTCGAACGTCGGATCTCTTCGCCATCCCGAAGGCGTCGTCGATCGCTCACGTCGAAGAGAACGCGGACTCGACTGAGTTCGAGCTGTCTGAGAGCGAGGTTGCTGACATCGAGGCTGCGTTCCCGCGATAGTCTTCGGCCTTGCCCGACGTCAGGGCCGCTTCTCGACCAGCTTGCCGCCCGGCATCCCCGCCAAGACCAGCTCCCGCACTCGCAAGGCATCGGGTGAGATCGCGAAGCGCTCGAGCGCGAAGGCGGTCTTCTGCGCTCTCCCTGAGAGGATCAGACTCCGCGTGCCTTGGTGGGCCACGACCACCAGCCGAACATCCTGTGCGCGCTCGGACAGCAGCGCCGCGACACCCGCTGGGGCCCCTGAACCCGTGCTGTGAAAGAGCCGCCGCCCTCGGAAGCCCGGTCCACTGATGACGTCGGGTTCGCCGCTCTTCTCGAGACCTGACGTCTTTGCTCGGTGCTTCGCTTCCACGCTGATCAGGATCTCGAGCTCACCAGAGCCCGCGTCGGCCCATGTGGTGAGCAGCGCTGCGAGGTCGACCGTAGAGCGTGTACGTTCTCGACGCAGCCCAGCAGCAAGGCGGATGAGGCGTTGCATGTGCAAGATGCGTTCGAATCGCTCTGCGGCGGCGTGTTCGGCAAGACGGGGGAGCGACCGAACGTGCTCGAGGGCCTCACGCCACGCGAGGCTCCGGTCGGACTGCCGCAGCGCGACCTCGAGCTCGAGCTCGGCACCCGGCGCCATCCATGCCGCGAGGAGGGCCAGACGGGACGTCACATCGAGCGGGGACAGGTCGAGCGCCCGGCACAGGTGAGAGAGCGCCGAGCTGCGATTGCCGAGCGCGTACAAGTAGATCTCGCCGAGCTGCCGGTGAAGCGCCGCATCCCTCGGGTCGCGAGAGAGCCGATGACGGAGCGTGTCAATGGCCTCCATCACCGCGATCCGATGAGGTCCGACCTCGCCCGCTGTCGCGCTGCGGGGCGGCAACTCACCGCCGGCAAGGGGGGCCTCATCGGCGATGGTACGTCCACTGGCAGGCGCCATCGACGCACTACAGGCGTCGAGGAAGGAGCGCGGCTCCGTGGGGGCATCCTCACGCGGGACCACGGCGGGGACGACTGCGGTCGAATCGGGCGGCGGGCCCTGCTTGCAACCCTGAAACGCGAGCAGCAGAGACGCGATCGCACCTCGCCACCGACGGGCCTTCATCGACGTGTCCGTCAACCCAGTTGCTTTTGGAGAGCCAGCCCATCTTGGTGCTTCGGATCGAGCACCAAGAGCCTCGCGACATGCTTCTTCGCCTTGGCTTTGTCTCCCGATTCCAAGCACACGCGCGCCAGCGTCACGAAGAGCCTCGCTCGATGCCCGTCCGTTTCGAGCTCGTGCTGAACGAGGAGGAGCGCCTGCAGCGTCTGGAGTGCCTTCTCGATTCGACCGGTCTCGTACGCCAGCCGACCGAGGCCAAACTGGATGTCGGTGTTACGCGAATCCGCTTGGCTCGCGACTTGAAATGCGGAGAACGCTCTCTCCTTGTCGCCCTTCTGTTCATGAAGGACCGCCAGCTTCTGGGCCGCCACGGCCAGCTCCGGGTACTTTCGCTTTGCCTCGAGCCAGTTCGTGTACCAGGCCAGCAGCGGGATCGCGTCGTTATTCTGACCCCGTGCGAGGAGCTGATCGACGTAAGCTGCCACGAGCCCCGGGTGGTCGCGGCGAAGCTCCATCCCCTTCTCGAGCCAGCGGAAAGACGCGTTCGCATCATTCATCCGATCCGCGAGCACGGAGGCCAACTCCAGGATGGCGTCCACCGACTGCTTCGGGTCGGTGGCCCGTGAGACCTCACGCTCGAGCGCAGGGACGAGAGCCTCCCAGCTCTCTCGACGATAGAGGACCTCCTTTAGCCGGGTCGTGGCTTCAGGGTGGTCAGGCCTCGACGCGATGATGTCGCGATAGAGGCTGAGCGCCTTCGTGGTGTTGTCTACGGCGTAGAGGTAGAGGCGGCCGAGTGAGATCTGCGCCGCGACGCGGTCGTCCGGCACTTCGACGTGCCTAACGAGAGCCTCGTAAGCCTCGACAGCCTTCTTGGATTCGCCGCTTCGCTCGAGGAGCTGCGCACGACGCGTCAGCGCCGGGAGGTTTGTGCGGTCGAGCTCGAGGACACGCTCGGTGAGTTCCCGTGAACGCTCGAGGTGGCCAAGTGGGGACTCGTGGAGTGCCGCCGCTCGCGAGAGGAGCGCGACGACCTCGCGAGCTTCTGAGGACAGTGCGGCTCGTTGTTCGAGCATCGCGGCGAGCCGGTCGTGACGTTCCGTCGCCTCGAAAATACGGATCAACGCGTCGAGCGCGA
>CANMLD010000075.1 GCA_947498315.1 Pseudomonadota bacterium
CCTCTCCACACGCGATGGATCTCTCGATCGAACAGCCCTCGAACGTGCTGATGTCGACCGCCGGAGCGTCGCTCTCACTGGGCTGTCCGTCGCTCTGGGGCGTCGATGTGTCCGGCGTTGCCGCCGCTGTGTCGCTCGTCTTGGCACAACCGAGCGCGAGGAGCCCAGCGGCGGTCACGATCCGGGCCAGCCTCATGTTCAAAAGGTGTCTCGGCCGGAGGTCAGGTAGTCAAGGAAGGCAGACAGACTGTCGGCGACACGAACGGCGTCTCGCACGGCACGCCGCCCCTTGTGCCGGCGCGCGACACGTAGTCGGTAGACCGCCCCAGGCTCAGTCCCCCATTCGCCTTTGCTGTCGATGACGAACACGGTGCCAGAAGCATCGTGAGCAAAGGGGACGGCGTCGAGCTCGTCGTGAACGCCAGCGTTCGCCCACGCAGCGAGCTGCTCGCTGCCTGCCATGTGGACCTGGCCATGTTGGCCATTGAAGGTGCCGCCGTCTGCTACTCGAAGGAGGCTGCGGAGGTCGTCCGGGATCGGGTGCCCGAGGGCCTCCTCGACCCGGTCGAGCTCTTCGTCCTCGCAGCCGTATTCAGAGAGGTCGAAGAGCTCTGGATGGGCTTCGATGACGGCCTCGACGCCTTTGCGACGAAATCGTTTTTGACCCGGTGAGCGCCTGCTGACGCTCCGGGTGAGTCGAATCGGGCTTCGGGGCTCACCATCGCCGGCGTCGCGTGGAACGGTGTCGGTGTCCACCGAGTCCGAGGGCGACCCCGATACTTTGGCGGAGTCGGGCCCGCGCTCCGCGCCGCTCGCCCGAGGGACTTCGTTCAGGGCTGGAAGTTGAACGGGTAGCTTACGACGCACGCACCACCGCCGGCCGGGGGCTTGAACTTCAGTGCGCGCATGGCCTTCACGACGCACGAGTGAACGCTCTTGCTGGGCATGTTACCCGAGGAGGATGCGTCCGTCACGGCGCCGTTCGCTCCGATCTTGAGCCGGACCACGACACGACCGGTGAGATCGGTCTGCATCTGAAGTTCGCGCTCGTAACAGAACTTGATGGACCCGGTGCGGGCCTTGATGACCGACTCGATGTCTCCTTTTTCACAGAAGCCGAGCTTCTCTTCAGGCTCCGGCGGCGGCGCATCCGGCTTTTTGACCGGCTCCCCCTCCTTCTTCGGTGCCGGAAGGGTCGCAGGAAGCACCGGGAAGAGCGACCGGCAAGCGTCGTTCGTCAGGGTCGCATCTTCGTCCTTGCAGACAAGCCCCGGGAACACCTCGGAGAGTTTGGTCTGCGGCGTCCCGGGGGCAGCAGCGACGGCAGCGACGACCTCGAGCACTCGACTTGCCGGGATCGCGTCGTCTGCCACGATCTCGACCACGAAACCGGCGCCCTCGGAGTGCCGGACCGAGCGTACCGTCTCCACCAGCACGGCCGTATCCGTCCCCGCCACGACCACCTTCTGCAGCTTGTCGCCCTTCTTCGTTGGCGTCGCCGTCGCGGGCAGCGGGATAGGAGTAGGGTCGACGGGCGCCATGGGTTCGGCCTTCGACCGTGGTGGCGTCACTTCATAACCCTCGGCAGTGATCGTCACGCGAAGCGACGTCTCCTCACGCCCACGTCGCGCTTCCGGGACGGCGCTCGCCGACAGCGGCACGGCGATTGGCGCCTCGCTGCCATCCCCCCGGAGAAACCGGACGTCGGTGAGCCCCGCCTCGACGAGGACGCCAAGCGAGGCCATGAGCAGCTTGGCAGGGGTCTCCCCCGCCACCACGACGGCGACGGACGCCGTGTTGGTGGTCGGGAGTAACCCCGCGACATCACCGGCCGATGTGCGTGCCGCGTCGGCAGCCACCTTGATCGTCTTGGCTGTAGCGGTAGCCGCCTCCGAGTCCTTGATGCCTTCGAGAACGACTGACGGAGCGAGTGGTGTGGTCGCGTCAGGGTTGCCGGTGACCGCACCCGTACCGAGGTCGAGGACGACGCGCTCCGTCAGCGCGAGACCAGCCGGCCCGATGACCGCTACCGAGACGGGCAACGCTGAGGCCGATTCGCCGCTTCCGAATGTGACGACCGGCGCTTGCGCCGACGACACCGGCAGGAGCAGCTTTCCCGTCGGGGCCTTGTCGCCGAGGAGGCGCGCGAGCCGGGCGAAACGAGCGACCGAGAGCGCCGAGTCGGGGAGGCGTAGCAGCGCGGCCGCGTCAGTGACACCGAACCACTCGGGCCCACACGCCGCGCGTACGTCGCCATCCCCAGCCGCATCACAGCGCCAAACGTTGGCGTCGGCGAGCGTTCGCAACGCGGCGAGTTTGCCCGCCGTACCATCGACCGCGAACGCAGCCACGAGACCCTCCGCCGCCTTGTTGAGAGCAAGCGATGCCATCAACGCGAGGTTCTGCCTGCCCTTATCTGCGCCCTCCGGCGCTTTGCTCAGTGCGGCGAGCGCTTCGACTTGCCCAACGCCGAGCTCACCCGAGAGGATGCTCACCAACGCCTGAGTCCCCGCGGCGTCTCCGAGAGCATCCGCCAGCGCCGGAATCAGCGTCTTGCCGTCGCTCGTGAGGAGGCCCTTCACTGCGGTGGCGTCTGTTCCATTCACCGCGGCACGTGTCCAGATCTCGAGGCCCGCCGTCACGAGAAGCGTCTTTGCTTCGCCGGCGTCGGTCGCCGCTGCGGTCTTGAGATAGTCCTTCAGCGCAGTGAGGGCAGCGGTTGCTTCGGGTGAATCAGGATTGTTCAGTGCCACCTTCGCGGCCACTACTGGCGACGGGGGCGGCGCTGCCGCCACGTCAGCGGTGACGGCAACCGCACTCGCGGCTACGCCGACATCCGCACTCGGAGTGGCCTCGGGCTTGCTGGACTCGGGCTTGCTGGTCTTGGGCTTGCTGGTCTCGGGCTTGCTGGTCTCGGGCGGTGCGGCGACGGAAGCAGGCTCACTCGGCGCCGCCGCAGGAGCGCCGGTCGTTTGCCCCACACCGCCACCGGTAGCGCCCGCGACCTTGCTATCCTTGCCACAGGCGCCGGTCGCGAGCAGGAGAGCCAACGTAGCAGTTCGAATCGAGGTGCTTCGACGGGGGTGATTGCGCACGGTGCCTCACTGACTGTAATGACGGGGAGTCTCGAGTCTGCGGCCCCCCGGACGATGATGAACGCTCCAGCCGACCTTCGACCGTCGAGCACCCCAGACGGGTGCGGCGCCGGCCGGACATCTACCGCACAGGGCTCGTCTATTCAACTCCAAGACCGGGCCATTGGTTCCGCTCACCGTCTTGTCCGAACATCGAGGGACGAAAAAGCCAGTCGTGATTGGCCCAACCCGAAGTCTACGTGCCTTCATGGCATTTTCTTAATGCAGCACCTTGATCCCGGGTGGCCAGCCGCGTATTCTATCAATGGGGTAGTCGAGTCCGCTCACTAGCGTCGCTTCATTCGCTCGGATACCCAGGGGGGGACTTCATGACGCACTGGAACACGCGCTTCACCTCGGGCTTCGCCGGTCTTGGCGCAGTAACACTGACTTCAACTGCTTACGCAGTACCGCTCGCTGCGTCCGTGTCCTCCTCACCACTGGCGGTGGGTGGCGTGATCGTTGGCCTGGGGCTCCTCATCGCGTTCGTGTTCGTGATGATCCGGTCGTTTCGCAGCATGCGTAGCGCCTCCGTCGACAACCGTCTCGAGTCGTCAGCCAGCCAAGCGGTCGCTCTTACCGACGACTTCCGTTCGCTGCCGTCGATCGAAGTGCTCCGCGCTCTGGTGGACGAGCTCCGCGAATCGCAGACCGATGAAGAGCGCATGGTGTTCGCACGGGCCCTTTCGGTGCTAACGCAACGGCACTTCGGTACTGACGACGTCGCATGGGAGGTCTGGCTTCGCCGCGACGCTCCTTCGTTCCTCAAAGCAGTGGGCCACCAAGCCAATAGCGACGACAGCACGGCACTTCCGGTCAGCTGATCTGCCGGCAGCGAGCGGGCCCTGCTGGGCCTATTGACCCCATCTCATCAATCGTCCCCACGAAAAATTGAACGGTCGTCCGCTCCCCACGCTGCCATCAGTGTACTCGTACATCGGGCTGGATGGAGCTTGGTCAGGGCGCAGCTGATTACGTGGTTCGATTCGCCTCGCTCCGCATCCCTGCCCGGCTTGTTCCAAGTAGGGAAGCGCTGCCTCGGAACACGGGATAATGCCTTCGGCCTCGGGACGACCCGCGCGGGGCGCGGCGCGGTAAACGCCCCCTCATTTGCGACCGAGCCCCAACGCGAACTTCGCGCTCAGGTGGGTGCGCCAACGTCCGCTACCGGTTCGGTGAAATAGGGCGCGGTGCCCGCAGTGTGGTCCGTGAGGTCGTAGATGACCCCCACTCCGGGCACCTGGGCACGGAAAGCGTTGTATATCCCGACCTTGAGGGTAAGCGCAGCAGCGCTACATCCTTGGCACCCCCCGCCCATCTCCAAGTAGAGGGCGTTCCCACGAATGTCGCGTAGTGTCACGTTGCCTGCGTGAGCGGCAAGACCGGGGTTTACCTCGGTCTCGATGATCCGCTCGATCGTGCTCCGTAATGCGGACGATGACGGTATGAGCCCCAGCGTCTCGTTGCTCAAGACGGCTAACCCTGCGCTGGCGGCGGCCCGGATCTTGGAGCCAAGACTGGCCGCTAGTGGCATCCAATCGCCTTCCTTGCCAGAGCGTCGTGCGATGGTGACGAGGTCGTGGTGAACCTGAACCCACGCGACTTCGGGTTGTTCGAAGATGGCTCGAGCGAAGGGGCTGTCGCTCGCCGAGGAGGCGTCTACGAAGCGCCACGAGAGCCCCGTAAGTAGCGGCCGCTCAACCGTGAACGCGCACTGGCGATTGTCAGGCGTCGTCTGAGCGATGATGCCAAGCTCGTCCGGGTCGGACTTCGTGGGCGGCGAGTCATACCTCACCCGCAGCCGCCTGAGTGGGACGGGCGATGACGGAAGGGAATGCCCCGCCATTGCCTGAGCCGGCCGGGGTTGGACGAGCCCTTCTTCGGGCACGGGGGGCTCTTCGGTCACAGGCATATTCACGGCAGGCCATGAGGCTGGTGCCGGGCGCGTCGCCGAAGGAGGTCGGGGATCGCCTCCGCCGGTGGTGGCGACGGAAGGGCGACCGAACGCGACGTTCAGCACCTTGTCGACGAAGGACTGGTCGATTCCGGATTGAAGGAGCTTCCCGAGGGCCTTTCGTATCATGCTCCGCCTTACCGCCGCCTAAGCTGGTGGGTTCCCCCGGATGGCAGGACCCCGACATCGCCGTCCGCGTGGGAGGTCGCCCCCCGTCGATTGCGGGCCTTTTCAGTGTAGCGACCGTAGACGTCCCAGAGGAAACGGACGGCACCCGGCGAACCGGACTCGGGATCCGAAACCACGGTGATGTACTCCACGTAGAGCGGCACCGGTTGGATGAGGTGAATGGGTGTCTCTTCCCAATGCTCGAGGACCCGTGCTTCAACAGCGTCCGGCCAGGTACCATCGCGCCGAAGGAGCACTTCAGCCAAAGCTACTGGCCCTTCGACGCGCATGCAGCCATGGCTGAAGGCACGACGCACCTTGCCGAAGAGCTTCTTCGAAGGCGTGTCATGAAGGTAGACCGAGTGGCGATTCTCGAAGAGCAGCTTCACCTTGCCGAGCGGGTTCCGTGGGCCCGGCGGCAGACGCAGATAGCGGCTCTTCTCAGTGCGTCCATGGAGCTCGTATCCTTTGTCCTCCCAGAAGGCTTCGAACGCCGCTTCGTCGGTCTCCGGTGGGAGATCGCCCGCATACTCGCTCATCATCTCTTTGCGGAAGATGCGCTTCGGAACCACCCATTGGGGGTTGAAGATGATGGTGCGAATCTTCGATGTCAGCGTCGGGGTCGCGTTGACCATGCCGCCGCCACCGCGGCTGCCCGCGACGATGGCGAACGAGTGCACGGTTCGGTCCGCATCTCGAACCCTTCCGATGAACTCAGGGAGATTTACGAGGACGTGATAGGGCGACTGCCACCGTTCGCTGCGCCGAAGTGCACGTAGAGCTCGGGTGAGCTCGAGAACGCGGGTCTCTGCGGGCACGGCGAGCGCATCGAGAAGCGACCGGTCGAGCTGCCGCTTTGGGGGTTGCTGGGGCTCGAGCTGGTAACGCGAACGCGCTCGCCTCAGGCCATCGACAACGTCGTCGCCATAGAGCGGATCCGCGTCGCCACCCACAGCGGGATCTTCCTGATGGAGGCGCGCCCTCAACGCCACGATGCCATCGTGCTCGCCTTGAAGCTTGGCCTTCATCGCGGACTTCGACACCGGGAGGAAGCCGCCGCTGTCGACGATGATTCGATAATGCTCGAGGGCGCCAATCAGTGACCAATACTCCCCGCCAGCAGGAAGCGCTCTGAATAGGAACTCATCCCCATCCGTCCCTGCTAGCGCCTCGAGGACCCGACGCAGCGCCGAATCCATCGACTCCGGCGCGAGGGGCCTCACGAGATCGAAGGCGAGGGTGAGAGCGATCACCGTGCGCGCGGCCAACTCCGGCGAGACCTGCGAAGGGGCATGAGCGTCCAGCTCTGCGCAGGCAAGCTGGGGATCGACACCGTGCGCTGTTGCCATCGCACAAGCCGACTCCGCGAGTTGCACGACTCGATGACCGAGGGTGAGCTCGGGATCGGCGCGTAGAAAGGCTCGGAGATCCGGGGCGGGTTCGGGCAACAGCACGGGGCTACGTGTCGCGACGACGAGTAGGTTCAAGGCGGTGCAGATGGAGATGAGCATTCAGGGGCAGGATAACCGGCAAGGCGCCGTTCCCCATCCCGAAATCTCGACAAAGGTCCGTTATCTCGCCATCCCAACGGAGCGCGCCGATCGGTCATTCATAAGCGCTGCCGGTCGGTCGTCGCGCCGCTTTCTTGCCGGGCCCGCCGCAGTCCCCTATCCTCCCGCCGCTTCGCGGGCCGCGGTGCGACGGCGGACGACTGACGTCCGCGCGAGCGTACCAGGGGACGGCCACGCCGGTGGACAACCCTCATGAACGTGAATGTGGCCAAGGCCCTCTTCGGCACCGATGCTCGCGGCCCTCGCGCCACAATGCGACAGCGAGCCATTCGACAGTCGCCAACAGGCTTCGCTGCCATGTGGCTACTGAGCGGACTCCTGGCCACGCCCGTAGCCGACGCCCGCGAAGAAGGCGCATCCGCGTCGAGCCTCGGGGTTTCGGACGCGGTGAGATCGTCTGCCGTCGGTCCGGCGGGCCTGACCTTCAATCCAGCGACCATGCACCAACTGATGCAGTACGCGATCGAGACCGGCTATGAGTACAGTCAGCCGATCGACGGCCACACCTTCTCAGTCGCGGTCGTAGACAGCGCAACCAACGCCGCCATCGCGATGGGCGTTGGCTACAGCTACATCTACGGCAAAGAGATCGGGAGCGACGTCGAACGCACGGGGCACAACCTGCGCTTTGGCGCCGCATCGGGCTGGCGCGGCGACAATTGGTCGGTGCACGCTGGCGCCTCGGGTCGCTACCTCTCGCTGTCGGTCGGCAGTGACGGTGCCGCAGAAGGGATCACCATGGACGCCGGCCTCTTGGTCGTCGTCGGCGGCACCTTTCGCTTTGCGGTCGTTGGGCATCACCTCATCGACACCGGACTCGCCGAGACACCACGCCAGCTCGGCTTCGGTACGAGCGTGTACCTGAACTCGTTCGTCGCCAGCTTCGACGCGGTGCTCGATTTCGAGGCCCAGGACGAGACTAAGGCGCAGTACCGAGTTGGACTCGAATACGCCGTGATGGACCGCCTCCCGATACGGCTAGGCTACGAGTCCGACCGACTCATCGACAGCCACGCTATCTCGGCTGGCTTCGGCTACGTGACCCGCGTCATTGGAGTCGACTTTGGTTTCCGCCAGAACCTCATCGACACGTCGGACAACGTCTTCTCACTCAATATTCGAGGCTTCATCCCCTGAATCCTTCGAGGCCCACTCGTGAGGACCTGATGGCGACGGCGTCCGCGACGGCTCGCCGACGAAACAGGTTTACTCTCGCCGCCGCATCGCAATACTGCTGACGTGTCCGGGCTCTCGACCACAGTCGCGCTCCTCCTCACCCTCATCGTCATCCTCACGGGGGCGTGGCTCATTCCTGACGCCATGGGAGCGAGCACGCTCACGCTCGTTCAGGCACTTCACGTCGTCGCCGGCTTCCTCGCGCTAGTCCCCGTCTCGCTCGCCCTCCTGACCCACCGTCGCGTTCGGGGATCGTCCATTCACGGTCTGATCGCCGCGCTCGTTCTGGCTGCTGCCTTCGGAACGGGCGTCGCTCAGGCCCTCGTCGCGGCGCTCGGGGCGACGCCGCCACGCTGGTTGCTCACCGCGCACCTCGCCGCCTCTGGCGTCGCCGTGGGGTTAGCGGGGTTGCATGTCCTCCTCATCGATCGGAGCGCCGCTCGCGTGAAGCGTATCGGTCGTTGGACAGGACCGGCTGTCTTCGCCGGGGCACTCGGCCTCGGGACTGCCGCCGGCGCGGCGTACTGGGCCACTCGGATTGACGCCATGCCGTCGCCCGAAGGGTACTCCCAGCCTTTCGATGGCGGCCCCTTCGCTCCGAGTTCGCTGACCCTCGTCGACGCTGCGGAAGGCCAATTTCTCCACCCAGCTGTCTTGTCGGGATCGATGGCCTGTGGTCGATGCCATGAGCAGATCACACGCGAGTGGTCCGAGTCGATGCATCGTTACTCCGCAACCGATCCGCACGTCGCCATCGGGATTCGATGGTTTCAGCGGGACAATGGCGTCGAAGCGGGTCGCTTCTGCGCCGGTTGCCACAACCCGATCCCACTCCTTGCGGGTGCCATCGACTCTGCGACAACTCACTTCGAAGTGGGCACCTCTCCGCACGATGAAGGCATCTCTTGTCTCGTGTGTCACGCAGCTACTCATGCCGGCCCAGGTGAAAACGGTGTTCTCGGCAACGCCAGCCTCGGGATCACCGCCCCAGCACTCCCGCCCACGGCGCCATCGTTCGTCTACGACGCCTTCATTCGCTTCGACCCGGTCCGCCATGGTGTCGCTATGGCCCCAGCCGCGCTGCGCACGGTCGAGCTCTGTGGTAGTTGCCATCAGCAGTTCACCCCGACCAGCCTCACTGGTCTCGACAAGCCCGATAAACCTCACGGCCAGTTCGCAGAATGGCTCAGCAGCGCGTGGTCTGCAGGCCTGCATCCGAGCGCCCCCGAGCGAGTCGCGGGCGGCGTCGAGCCGAAGTCGTGTAACGGATGCCACATGCCCGATGTCGCGAGCACCGACCCGGCTGCGCGTGATGGTCGCCACCGCAGCCACCGCTTCCTTGGCGCCAATCACGCGCATGCGGTCAGCGCGGGTCACGTCGCGCAGGCGGAGCAGACCCTCGCCTTTCTAAAGGAGTCCATCGGCTTCGACGTTCGCTTGGCGAAGGACCAGGACGATCCTGGCCTGATCAAAATCGAAGTCGCAGTGGCGAACAACGGTGCGGGCCACCGGTTCCCCAGTGGCACGACCGACATCAGCGAGACCTGGATCGAGCTCGTCGTGGGCTCGCCAGCTAAGCCGCTTTGGGCGTCGGGGCTCCTCGACGAGCGGCACTACCTCGACCCTGACGCTCAGGTTTACAAGACCGTGTTCGTCGACGCCGACAACGTCCCGGTGGATCTTCACAACCTCGCGATGGTGCGAAAGACCAAGTTCGACCGCTATGTCGCGCCTCTTACGACCGACGTCTCTACGTTTCGCGTTCCGACGGCTGCGACCGGGATGACCGCCACGGTTTCTGTGCGGGCACGCCTTCGGATGCGGAAGACGAACCAGCGGTGGAACGACTGGCTCACGAACTTCGACGGTACAACCGTCCCCGTGACGGACCTCCACGAAGACGCGCTGACGATCGCGACAGCCGCGCTGCCCGCTGGTACGCGCGCCTCACCTTACCCGCAGTTGCCGCCATCGTCGTCCGCTCGACCCGCTGTCGCCCTGACCGTGGCCGGCATGGTGCAGGTCCCAGGCGGCCCTGCTTTCATGGGTTCGGATGACGGAGACGCGGATGAACGGCCCGTCCGCACCGTCGACGTTGCGGGCTTCTTCATCGACCGCTATCCAGTGACCAACGCCGAATACCAGCGCTTCCTGAAGTCCACGCGTCGCCAAGGCCCGTTGCACCGGCTCGATTGGGCGGCGCCCTACAACTGGGCTGGTCAAGACTACCCGAAGGGCACGGGGGGGCGTCCCGTTGTGCTGGTGAAGTGGGAAGAAGCTGACGCGTACTGCAAGTGGATGGCCAAGCGACTCCCTCAGGAGATCGAATGGGAGAAGGCCGCGCGTGGGCCAGATGGTCGCCGTTACCCGTGGGGCGAGCGCTGGGAAGACGGCGCTTGCGCAGCGGCTCAGAGTCACGACGTGCCTGCGGCGGTGGGCGCATGTCCGAGCCGAGCTAGCCCTTACGGTGTGCAGGACCTCATTGGCGGGGTCTTCGAGTGGGTCTCTGAACCCTATCGCGCCTACGACCGCACCCACTTGCACCCCAACGCCAACGAGTGGATCGCCCAGTTCAACAACTATATCAATGTCTTGAGAGGGGTCCCTGCTGGTCAGGAGGGCCCCGCCACGACAGCGTCGTCGCGCTCTGGTCACGCTGACAACATGCGCGCCCGAGTCGGCTTCCGCTGTGTCAAGGACGTGGGGGACGCCGGCGACCGAGGTCAAACGCCATGACGGCACGTTCAATCCTCATCGCGCTGCTCCTGACCGCCGGGGTATCCGCAGCGACGGTCGCTCTCGTGCAGCAGGAGCGCCATGCCACTCTGATTGGTCTCAGCCCCCGGCAGATGAGCGACTCGCTCTACGTCGATGGTGGCCTCGACCCTCTAGCTGTCGCCGCGATGGCGAACGCCGGTCCGGGTACCGGGATCCCCCCGACCTGGGTACACCCTCCCGATGGCGCCATCTACCCCCACTCCTTCCCATCTCCTCGCCTTCAGTGGAAGGACGAGTACGCTAGCCGCCTCTACCGCGTCGACGTGCGAGCGGGGAGCACGTTGCTCTTCTCGGCCATGACCCGAGAACGGGAGATCCGCGTCCCCGATGCGCTGTGGGCTCGTGCGAGGGCCGCCACGGAGCCCCTCCTACTCACCGTGACCAGCGGGCTCCTTGCCGGAGACACGATTGCGTCCGACACAGGTGTGTCCGAGCCGGCGATGGTACGAGTGGCACCCGAGAGCGAAGACCCGACGGGAATGATTCTCTTTGGACAAAAGCTGCGACCGCCTGACCGGCCCACGGGCACGGTCCCGCTCCTCAATATGCACCTACGGCTCGATGGGCTCGACCTCGACGCGATGCGGAAGGCGCCGGAAGCGGCACCGATTCGCAAGGTGATGTTCCGTTCCAGCACCGGCCCGGAGCCCACGAAGTATCACCCCGAGCGCGCTGGCGACTCTGGGGCGGGGCCTGACGAGCCGACGCAGACGCAGTGCGTCTCCTGCCATGCGGCGAGCGGAGACGGTCGCTATCTCGCCGTCTTCAGCCAGTCTGCCGAAGAGGCGCCACGCCGTTTTGACGCACCGAACGGCTTCATGACCATCCTAGAGATGCCGGAGCGGAAGGTACTCCACCAGCTACCGCACGCGTTCATGCCCGTGTTCAATCCGGCCATCCCCGGACTCGTCGCCTATGGCGAGGTCGACGAGACCATCGGCGCCAAAGACCAGCAGATGGTGCGAAAGAGCGACCTCAAGGTCCTCGACATCCTCTCTGGCCGAATTACGCCAGTCCCCGGCGCGTCACTCCCGGACCGAGTCGAGAACTTTCCGTACTGGAGCCCCGACGGCAAGCTCCTCACCTTCATCCGGACCAAGAAGGGAGAGATCTGGCACGGTTCCCAAGGCCTCATCGACATCGCGGCCGTCCCTTGGAATGACGGCCGGGGCGGCGAGCCCGTCGACGTCCCCGGCGCCAGCCACAACGGCCGAAGCAACGTGTTACCCGTCTACTCGCCCGATGGCCGCTGGATCGTCTTTACACAGACGGAGAAGGGTTTCTTCTCGCAAGAGAGCGCCGATCTGATGATCGTCCCGTCGGAGGGGGGTGAGGCCCGTCGCCTCGACTGCTCGAGCACTCAGGCCGACTCCTGGCACCGCTTCAGCCCGGACGGTCTCTGGATCGCGGTCGTGACCAATCGTGAAGACATACGGCGGCCCCACATCTACCTGTCGCGCTTCGACAATATACTCGGGACCTGCACACCGGCGGTCCAGATCCCGGTTGTCTCGGGACCGGGCGCCCACACCCACGCATTTACGTGGACTCCGCGCTTCGATTGGTTCGACGACTTTGAGTCCGCCTCCCCCGACCGACCTTAAGAGCCTGCTGTTTTTCTCCCGTCGCATGCCTTCGCGCTGCCGCACGGGAGCGGCGTCAGATGTCTGCGATACGTCCTCACGTACCCAGTGGGTACCCTCTGGGCGTCTCTCGACATCCACCTTGCTCCGGAAGGGAATCGCTTCGGCCTGCTTGGTCCGAAAATAACACCCACGGCCACTGCCCAAGGAGAGGTACGGAAATTCAGACGTAGTCGCATGGATCGTGTTCCCCCAAGCGATTGGACGCCCAGTTCCTGGAGCGCCAACGATATCATCGCCTTGTCAACGCCAGCTCACCTCAGCCTCAGAAGCACCGCGCGCCTCGGGGACCTGTGAATCATGTGGCCACACTTGTGCCGCCTCTAGCACAACAGTCCATCGAATGAGTGCCGAAAGCTCCGTAGCCGCGGAATCCCGAGCGAACGTGCCGACATGATTCCCCAGGACGAGTCCGTGAACGGAAGCGCACCCAAATTCGTTTCCCAACGGCCTCTTGGCAGGTAGTCTCCACCCATCGTCATGACTACGCCCATCCTCGCGATCCTTCTCCAGGCAGCCCCTGCTGGTGCGATCGACTCGGTCTCTCTGCCGACCAGCTTCACAGCTGGGGCCCCGGTCACCGTCACTGTCTTCGTCCACAACACGGGCGGCGGCGACGAGCTGCTCGTCGAGTCCGATGCTGCACCAGAGGGATGGTCCGTCTCGCCGGGATCGATTGCCCTAACGGTCGCTACCGGTGAGATGGGCAAGGCCGTCTTCACGGTGACACCATCTCCCGGTGGGGGCGACCTCGCTTTCGAGCTCTTCTACGACGAGCTGGGCCCGTGGAATACGTCGCTCGACACATGGACGTCGTCTGTGAGCGCTGCCGACAGCCTCCCAAACATGGTGGTCCAGTCCATCGCGCTCGACCCATCGCCCCCGTCGGTGGGCCACGCGGTAACGGTCACGGCCAACCTCCGCAACGAAGGGCCCGGGACCGTCGGCTCGTGGCTCTGCCTCGGCGGCGACATTTTGGTGCACTACTTGATTGACGGCGTGAAGGTGGCGGACGAGACCCTCGCCTGCGGCCTCGACCCGAACGAGAGCGACCCGGAAGCCACCACCATCATCTTCCGATCGCCCGGCAAACGAGTTCTGTCTGTCATCGTCGATCCCAATGACGCATGGGAAGAGACCACGAACGCCGACAACCGTCTCGACGTCCAGGTCGACGTCGCCTATCCGGAACTGGCCGTGATCACGACGCTCCCCGCCGTTGGAGCGCCCGGCGAACGTGCCGTGGCGGTGGCCCTCGAGGTCGAGAATCGCTCGACCGCTCAGTTCGAAGACGTCTGGGTCGAGCTTCGCTTCGACGACGGTCCGGCCGTCGACCTCGGATGGGCACAAGATGCTGATCTCAACGGCGGTGAAGCCGCCCCCTTCACCGGCAAGGTCGATTTCGGTACCACGTCGGAAGACCTCGCGTTCACGCCCGGTGACCATCAGTGGCGATATCGTCTGTGGGCCCTCGGGCTCCCCGGCGAGCACCCGGACGCGTTTCCATTGGGTGAAGAGCGCACGCTGGACATCGAGCTCGTCGACACCGTCATGATCACGGAAGACGCCGTGGTCATTCCCATCGTCGAGCCGGTTGTCGCCCCGACGGGCCCGGTGTCGAGTTGGACCGCAGCGCAGGTTCTGCTCGCCGGGGGCTCTTTCGATGTCACCCTCGGCTTCGATGTGCCCCTCGACCCGACCGCCGACGGCTCCGCTCTCGTCCTGCCGGCCCTCCTGAGCGCCGACGTCTATGACGAAGCGGGCGAGCCGGTCTGTGACGCCCAGCTCCGCCGAGACGTGCTCGTCCCCTTCCTCGTCTGGCGCGATCTCTTGATCGAATACCCTTGGTACCGAAGCACTTACGTTGCGCTCCAGGAGGGTTTGTCCTGGTATCAAAACGAGGACCACCTGCAGGTCGCCTACTGGATCACTCAACCGTTCGTCGCGCTCACCGAGCTCATGGACGACCTGCTTGGCGCCGGCAAGGACCTCGTGCAGTGGCTTGGTGGCAAGGTCGGCTTCGACAGCGCCGCCGAAGAGGCCGTGGGCGAAGAGACACTCAAAGCAGTGACCAGAATCACCAAAGGCCACGAAGCGCTCGACGAGGCCACACGAGCCCTCATGAAGTTATCGCCGCTGCTCAGCGGCGAGCCTTACCTCTCGGACCATGTCGTCACCGAGCGGCTCGTTCAAGCCATCGACGCGGACGGCGTTGCGCTCGACCAGGCGACGGTACTCATCCACGACGTCATCGCGTCCACATCGCCGAAGGCGTACACCTCCATCAAGGAGATACTCAAGGCCGAGCTCATCTTGAAAGCGGTGAAGAAGACGCTGGTGAAGGGAGTGAAGACCGTCCTGTGGACCGCGGTCAAACGTGGCTTCACTGCTTACTTCGTCGCCCAACTCACGGCGAAGACCGCGCTCAAAGTCGCCATCGGCGAGGGATCCGCCGCACTACTGGCCGGGCTCGGGGCCGCTAGCGTCGCCAAGGGTATCGCGAGCCTAGGCATTACGCTGCTCATCGACGCATCCATTGCCTACCTCGGGTACACAGGCACCTTCATCAACAACATCCGCGGTAAGGGAGGCCTCTGCGAGGGCGGGCGCGTCATCGCGCAGGCGATACCGTGGCATTTCCCTAAGTACCTCCCGTCCGGGGCCGCCGGTCCTCTCGATCTCGATGAGGTCGAGAGCACTTTCCTCTCCCACGCTGCCCTGATCGAACTCTATGGCTTCGTGCACGCCGACCTCGCGACCCTGAAGAAGCTCGCCTTCGCGTTCGACCAGTCGAAGACCTACCAGGCCGAGGCCGAAGGGCTCTTCGCCGTCGCGTCTGGCCAGCGCGAGCTCGCCGCATCTATCGAAGCGGCCGTCGCCGCGAGCACGAGCCCGGCCTGCGCCGAGACCCCCATCGTCGACGCGCCCGCGCCTCGCTACCAAGTCGCGCCGCTCATCCCGGAGCCTCCGGCGATGTCTCGCTACGCCAAACGTGACGAGGCCCACCCCACGCCACCACCACCACCGCCAAATCCCTTCGCTACTGTGGTGATCGTGGAGCCCACGCCCGATGGCGGCGCCGACGGTGACGTCAGCCCTCTCCAAGCCACCGCCGCGTCCCCGAGCTGCGCGACGGGCGGCCAACAGGACGGCTCCGCAGCGTTGCTGGCAGTCTTGATGGCGTACTGCTTGTCTCGTCGCCGACGAGCGGTGGAAAGGTGAGCTCACGGCGTGCCCTATACGTCTGGCAAGCCCGATACCCTTGGGACGTCCGGGTCGAGAAAGTCTGCCTCGCGCTTCAAGCTCTCGGCTATGTGGTCGAGCTGCTCGCACGACGAGCGGATGGAGAAGCCGACGCCGAGATGATCGGCGGCATCCGCACCGTGCGTGTGGGGCCCGCCATCCCGTCCCCGTTCTCCCTTCCGGTCCCGGGCAACCCCGTCTGGCGTCTCGCAATCGAGAAGAGCCTTCGTCGCCACAAGCCGAACGTGGTCATTGTCCGAGACATCCCTCTTGCGCTGCCGGTCGCTGCCGCCTGCGGTCGCCTGGGGATCCCATGGGCCATCGACATGGCAGAGCACTATCCCGAAGCCATGCGGACTTGGAAGAAGTACCAAGCACACCCTATCTCTCGTCTCCTCGTGAACACGCTCACGCTCCCGGACCGGGTAGAGCGCCTAGCGGTACGCAGTGCGGACGCCATCTTTCCCGTTTGCGAGGACATGCGTGAACGCCTGGTTCGAGAACATGGCTGCTTCCCGGACCGGATCGTCCCCGTACTAAACACACCGTCGCGAGAACGGTGGCTCTCGATCCCCCAACGTCCCCCCGGCTATCAAGGCACGCGCTTCTGCTATCACGGCGTCGTGATCGGTGACCGCGATCTCGAGACCGTCGTCGCGGGTTTCGACCTGGCGGCAAGGCAAGACCCGTCCATCTCCCTGCTGATCGCTGGCGGCGGTGAGTCACTCGAGGACGTCAAGCACCTCGCACAGTCGGCGGTACACAAGGACCGAATTCGACTGACTGGACGCTTTCAGCCGGGTGAGCTCGAACGCCTCTATTCGGAGACCGACTTTGGCATCGTGTCCTGGAAGGTGAACGAATTCACGCACAACACCATCGCCAACAAGTTCTTCGACTACGCCGCCTGCGGTCGACCCTTCATCTACGCCGCCACTCGGTCTATGCGTAGGCTCATGGGTACCATGGGCTGCGGCGAGGCCTATCAAGGCGACGATCCAGCCTCAGTCGCCGCTGCCATGCATGCTCTGCGACGCGCCGACTATGCCGCGCTGGCGGCCGCGGGGCGAGCTGCGGTCCACACCGACTTCAACTGGGAAGCAGACGTGATCCGCCTCGGCGACGCGCTCGACCGATTGTGCATTCAAGGGCACGTGCACCACGGCGCCCGGACGACTTAGAGGGTGTTCACGGGATTCGTCGCCTTGTCTCTCCTAATCGCCGCCCCTCCGAACCTGCAAGAGGCACTGTCGGACAAGATCGCGTCGGACAAGATCGCGTCGGACAAGATCGCGTCGGACGAGATCGCGTCGGACGAGATCGCGTCGGATGCGCTGGTGCCAGCGAACTGGCCAACCGGGCCGAGCCTCCCCGCGATCCGAGACGCCCTGGCCAGCGACGCCCGCTACACTCCGTGGTGGTTCTGGGGCTGGGGAGCGACCTTCATGACGGCTGGTACCGTGCAGCTCTCGCTCTCAGCGACGGCCGATGAACGCGCGCTCCGAATGCCCGCAACGGTGGGGACGATCAGCGCCTTCCTCGGGGTCCTCGGACTGGCGATCGGCGAGCTCCCCCCCACGGTGGAGCTGCTCGACCTCCCCGGCATCGAGGATGACCCGCTTCGTCTCCGAGAGGCGTCCCGCGTTCAGGCCCGTCGCCAGCGAGCTGCGACCGGATGGCTCCCCCATGTGCTCGCGGTCTCCGTCGCGCTGGCAGGGGGCCTCTACCTCTGGCTAGGCGAAGATGACCCGCTCATGGGCGGCATCAACTTCGGTATCAGCCTCGTCGCCGGAGAGGCCCAGATCTGGACCGTACCTGACGCCTCCTCTGACCTGTGGGGCGACAGTCTCTGACAGGACCCTCGGCCGACAGGACCCTCAGTGCGTACAAAAAAGAGGCGTTACACTCATCAGGTAACCGACAATGAGGTCATCATGAGTGTCGCCGTTGCGTTCGTTTCCGAGTGTTCCGTTGTGGAAGCCGCCGTTGGCCTCTCGGACCGCGACTTCGCACGTTGCGTCGCCGACTGTGCCGCTCGCGAACGGCAATCGCTTGCGGCTCTACGATAGGGACGACGGGCGCTGCACCTTCGTTGGCCAGGGCGGTCACGTGTGCGGGTCTCGCTACGCAGTGCAGCTCCGTCACCGGATCGCGTGGCCGCACGGCGGCTCGAACACGTCGGACAACCTGAGCTTGCACTGCGGCCCGCACAATCGGCTCGTCGCCAACCGGGAGGGACTCGGGAGGCGTCCGCGCGGTGGAGCAGGAGCAGCTCCCAGGGCGTCGGCCACTTGAACGGGAGGCAGTGGGAGCTCCAAGCATCGACTCTCACCCTGCCTGCCGGCGAACGCAGGGCCGGTCAAGCGTCGAGTGGAGCCGCCCGGAGGCGGGCATCGCGGAGCGCCCGCCGAGGACGGTGAACTCGATGCTTGATCGGACCGAGTGCGCGGCTACGCTGCCCCGTCGAGGGCTGGCCCAGCCACGCCCTCTTGATGGATGCGTGAGATCCGGGACCTTCCGAGATCCCCGTCTACCTGAATGGGAGACAGTGGGAACTCCAAGTGCAGCAGCAATGCGACGACGCGAAGCCGGAGGACGCTTTGGCGGGCGACCAGTGGGACCACACAGCGGTCGAAGTCGAGAGTCGCTTCGTCGTCTCGATTACTGTCGGCAAGCGGATGTCGGCAAGCGGACGTCGGCGAGCGGACGTCCGAGAGGCTCGTAGAGACCGTGGCCGACCTCGCGGGGCGAACCGGTGGCGTGCACCGTCTTGATTGCGAATGCTCACTCTGGCGATCATTCGACGCCGTTCCCGAGGAAGAGGCGCCCCCTGAGAGGGACACCACCGAAAATTGCCGGTGGACGCCAATCGAAGTTTTTTTCCGACCCACGGAGATGGACCAGCCTCTTGGCTCTCGTACAACCGCGACTCGACGGGCTCCTCACGCATGGGTCCATCTCCATCTGGAGGTATATCCGCAAGGCTGGCTGAGGTCCCTGTCGGTTCGTCAGGGACGCGATGAGCGGTTCAACCCGCCTCGCACCGCATCTCCCTGGGGATGGCTCCAAGTCTTCCAATGTCCGAGGGGAGACCAGAGCAGTTCACTCAACAAGGGAGCGAGCGATGAAGTTGGGTTTTATGATGGTCTATGTCGACGACGTGCCTGCGGTGGTCGACAGAATGGAGCGGGGTCTCGGCCTTCAGTGCGCTGGGCAGCTCGAGGACGGCACTTACGCGGAGCTCGTCACCGGCGAGACGACATTGGCAATCGTGAAGGCCGATTACGGTCGCTCCTTCTTCACCGCGCCCGCCGTAAGGGCGCACTTCGATGGTCCATCACGCCGCTTCGAGCTCGGCTTTACGGTCGCTGACGTCGTCGCGGCGTATGGGCGCGCAGTCGCAGCTGGCTTTGAGCCGGTGGGCCCTCCAGAGCCGCGAGGCGACTCCGACCTCGTCGCTTGGATTGCCGACCCAATGGGCATCTTGATCGAGCTGGCCTCTTCCTGAGGGTTCATCGAGCCAGTGGAATCTTCTTTACCTCACTGATGAAAACGATTATCAACATCGACCAGAGTCCGGGCACAGGAAGCCCTGCCCCATCTTTGGAGAGAACTGATGAGATATTCCGCCTTCGCTGTCGCCGCGTGCTTCGTCGCAACCCTGCATGTCGCCGGCAACGCCTCAGCCAACCAGCGCCACTACACCTACATCTACGAGACGGCCACGCTCCCCATGGGAGCAGTCGAGATCGAGCCGTGGACCACAGTCCGCCTGATGCGGGAGGACTACTACGTTCGCTTCGACCACCGTCTCGAGTTCGAGATGGGCTTACTCGACAACTTTCAGGCGGCCCTCTACATCAACTGGTTCGAAGAGGCCGCTGCCGACCACGCGGCTGACAGCATCAGCGACCCCTTCGGCTTTAGCGGCATCTCCCTCGAGTTCAAGGGAAAGCTCCTCGACCCGGTGGCCGACCCCATCGGACTCGGCCTCTATTTCGAGATCGGCGCCGAGCCGACTGAGTTGGAGTTCGAAGGCAAGATCCTCGTAGACAAGGTCATGGGCAATGTGGGCATCGCGTTCAACGCGGTCTATGAGCTCGAGCTCGAAGCGAAGGTGGACGGTCCGAAGGACGAGACGAATCTGGAGATCAAGGCGCATGAGATGCAGTTCGATCTCGGCGTGGCGTGGTTCATGTCGCCGCGCTGGTCGTTCGCGCTCGAGCTCGTGAGCCGAACCGAGTTTGCCATCGATGAGAAAGACGAGTTCGAGACGGTTTACTCCATCCTCTCCCTCGGCCCCACGGTCACCTACGGCGGCGAGCACTTCTGGATCGCCACTACCGTATTGCCACAGATCGCGGCACTGAAGGGTGCCACCGGAGACTCCATTCAGCACCTCGAAGACAAAGAAGCCCTCGAGATCCGTCTCCTCCTTGGCTTCGATCTGTGATTGCGATGAAGACTCTCCTCCAGTACAGCGCGTCCATTGGGGCGGCCTCACTGCTCCTGGCCTGCGGACCAGGATTAGCAGTCCCAGCCGACGGCGACGTGACGAGAGGGCGGCAAGCGCAGGCGAGCCTCACGCTCGAGGAGCTGAACCGTGGTCGTGCAAGCTACATAGCGAAGTGCTCTGGGTGCCACCACCTGTATGCGCCTTCGGTGCTCGACGCGGAGGGTTGGGCCCACATGGTGAGCGAGATGCGAGAGCGTTCGAACCTGACGCACACCGACGAAAGGGCCATCCTGACCTACCTGACCGTAATGAGCCGTCGCCCAGGTGGCTCGTAGCACCCGACTCCGGCGTCACCCCTGTTTCGAGGACTTGCATCGCGACGGGCGACGTCGCGATTGGCCACCGGCATGGCGCCGAGCGCTATTGGCGTGGAGATGACGTGCGTCGTGTCATCGATTCCGGGGACAGCCCGGAGCTGCCAGCGGGCCGGTCGCGCTTTCCTGGAGGCGCTCATGAACAGGCAACCGTGAGGGAGCGGTCGTTGCTCTCCGAGCTTCAGGTGGTGCTGCTCGAGTCGGCGACGCCGCGAGACCCCGCATCTTCCTTCCTCTGGACCGCGCGAAGCTAGGCAGCCTCGCAAGTGCAGTAGGAGCCAGAGGCCACTCCGTCGTGAAGTCGACCGTCGCTGAGCTACGGCGGCAGTTGGGCCATGGCC
>CANMLD010000076.1 GCA_947498315.1 Pseudomonadota bacterium
CACGAAAGCGCCATCGGGCTGCTCGATATCGCAGGTCGAGCCCGGCCAAAGCACCGCGCAATGACCATCACCGTGGCAAGCGTCTTGATTGGAGTCGCGGCAGAGCAGCTCGGTCACGGACCCACAGCCGTCGAACCAGTCCGCGAGCCCACACTCGCCCGACGCGCAGTCAGCGCCGCCCTTGCAAGCGGCCGTGACGCATCGTGGGTACGTCGCTCTATCGCTGAGCTCGGGAGGCAGACACACCATGCCGGCCTCGCAGTCCGCTTCGGTCGCACACGCATACTCGCAGTTGCAGTAGGCGAGGCCATCGTACGGCGGGTAGTGGATGCAGCGCCCATGAGGCCCAGCGGTGCAATCCGAATCCGTCAGACAGACTCCCCCTCCTTCATCGCCGTGACACGCCTCACCGGTGTTCACCGGTTCGAACGTGGCCGACGCAACTCGATTGATGGCCCCATCGGCGCACTTCACGAAGCCGCTAGGCCCGCCGTTCGCCAGGAGCACCGGGGCCGGGTCGACGCAGAGCGGCTCGTCGGGAACGTCAGGTTCCGAGACAGCATCCGAGACATCAGCGTGAGGAGCCGCCACATCGACGACGTCTTCCACGGGAGTCGCGGGGCATCGCTGCTCGCAGCCTGACACCCGATGGCGCCGAGCAAGAGCGCCCGAAGCGACGCATGGCTGGAGAAGGTCATGACGCCTCCGATGGCCGGGTGACATGGCGCCAGTCGGCGCGGCGGACCGTCGGGGCGACGCGGGGCGTGCCGGCGACGAGAAGGGGGCGGCCGGGTTGGCAGTCCACCAAGATACATTCGAACGACGTACCGTCATACGCGAGGTCGCAGGTATAGCCGGGTCCAACGGACTTGCAATCGCCGTCGCTGCGGCAGGCGTCTCGTGTCGAATCGCGGCAAACGAGCTCGCTCGTCGTGCCGCAGCCATCGAAATTGTCCGAGAGGCCGCATTCACCTGATGCGCAGTCGGCCGCGCCCACACACCCCGCCACGACGCACCGAGGATGCGTCGCCCTCTGACTGAGCTTCGGAGGCAGACACACCGTGCCTGCTCCGCAGTCCTCATCAGTCGCACAGGCATACTCGCAGCCGCAGAAAGCACCAAAGACATCCGGGATAATGCACCGCCCGTGAGGACCGGCGGCGCAGTCCGCATCGGTCAGGCACCCTCCCGTTCCTTCATCGCCGTGACACGCCTCGCCGGTGTTGACTGGTTCGAACGCGACAGAGGCAACCCGATTGATGGCCCCGTCGGCGCACTTCACGAAGCCGCTCGGCCCGCCGTTCGCAAGAAGGACCGGGGCCGGGTCGACGCAAAGCGGCTCGAAGGAGACATCGGGCTCCGCGACGGCGTCCCTGGTATCAGGCCCGGGAGTCGACGCATCAACGACGTCTGCCGTGGAGAAGGTGTCCGAGACCTCAGGTCCGGGAGTCGCCACATCGACGACGTCCGCCGTGGGGCTCGCTGGAGCATCGCTGCTCGCGGCCTGACACCCGATGGCGCCGAGCAAGAGCGCCCGAAGCGACGCATGGCTGAAGAAGGTCATGACGCCTCCGATGGCCGGGTGACACGGCGCCAGTCGGCGCGACGGACCGTGGGGGCGACGCGGGGAGCGCCAGCGACGAGGAGCGGGCGGCCGATGATGCAACTCTGCCTGACGCAAGTGAATGCGCCTCCGCCCCGCTCATTATCACAAGACGCGCCCGCTCCGAGGTGGACGCAGTCACCGTCACCCCGGCACGCGTCCACCTCCGCGTTCCGGCAACGAAGCTCCGTGATCTGCGAGCAGCCATCGAAGAAGTCAACGAGTCCACATTCGCCCGAGGCGCAGTCCGAACCGCCCCGACACGCCGCCTCGACACATCGGGGGTAGGACGTGCCGCTCCCGAACTCAGGCGGCACGCAGACCGAGCCCGTCGGGCAGTCCGCCTCGGTCGCACAAGCGTACTCGCAGTTGCAGAATGGAATCCCCTCGAACCCGACACGGTGAACGCAACGCCCGTTGGTCCCGGCCGAGCAATCCGCATCCGTCAAACATCCGCCGGACGGCTCGTCACCTCGGCACGCTTCTCCGCTGTTCGTTGGATCGAAGGTAGCCGAAGTGACCCGATTGATGGCCCCATCGGCGCACTTCTCGAAGCCACTCGCCGCGCCGCTCGCCACGAGCAGCGGCGTCGGGTCGGCACATCGAGGATCCTCGGCCTGACACCCGATGGCGCCGAGGAGCAAGGCTCGGAGGGAAGCATGGGTGGTGAATGACAAGGCTACTCCTATGGCCGGACTGGCGACCCGACGCCCCACTCTCCGCGAACGCCCGAGCATTGTCCACCCACATGCGTTGATTCCGTAAGATGAAAGGTGCAGCCGGCCGTGGATCGGGAGGGCCTGGCTGGACCAGCACTCGAGGGCGAGCGTCGCGGTGTACTCGGTCCGATCGAGCATCGAGTTCGCCGTCCTCGGCGGGCGCTCCGCGATGCCCGCCTCCGGGCGGCTCCACTCGACGCTGGACCGGCCCTGCGTTCGCCGGCAGGCGGGGTGAGTACAGATATTTGGAGATCCCACTGCCTCCGGTTCAAGTGACCGTCGCCGTCGGACCTGCTCCGGAGCCACGGCGCGGTCGCCTTCCGAGCTCCTCCCGCTGGGCCACGAGCCGATTGTGCGGGCCGCAATGCAGGGTCAGGTTCTCGGCCGTGTTCGAGCCGCCGTGCGCCCACGCGATCCGGTGATGAAGCTGCACCGCGTAGCGCGATCCGCAGACGTGACCGCCCTGGCCTACGAAGGTGCAGCACCCGTCGTCCCTATCGTAGACCTCGCGCCTTACGGCGGCGGGGACGGTCTCTGCAGCGATGACGGCTGTTAGGGGAGCTGTGGCACGTGCCCGGACGGCGGCACCTGCGTGGACGGCGCCTGCTGCCAGCCAACCTGTACGGGCCAGGCTACGTCTGCAAGTCCCTCACGGGCGCGTCGTCAGGCGGTGATGGAGGCAACGCAGTCTGCTTGCCGACCTGCGGCGACGGCGCGCCGCCCTGCCCGCTCGGCACGACCTGCGACGCGGCGCTCGGTGTCTGCCGGGCCGAAGCCGAGGACTGCGCCTGCAAGGACGGCGCGGCCGGCGTGTGCGCGCGTGCCGACGGCGACGGCAACGCCTGCACCGGCACGCGAAGCTGCGGCGCCAATCAACGCTGGGTCTGTGACGCCGTCTCGCCGACGCCGGAGCTGTGCACGCCGACGGACATTGACGAAGACTGCGATGGCGACACGGACGAGGACTGCCCGTTCTGAGGGCCCTGTCGCCTCCGGGCAAGGGTGGCGATGTAGCACGGGCCCTCGACATCCCCCCCGAACTTCGCAATGGTAGCGCCATGCGACCCGCCATCATCACCGCACTCGCCCTCGCGCTCTCCCCTGCCGTGCTGGCCTACAACGGCACCCCAATACAGGGGCAGCTCAGAAACGCCGCCGGGCCCGTCACCGATGGGCTCTACACTGTCAAGGTCGGGCTCTGGACCGCCGAGACCGCTGGGGCTCTCGTGTGGAGCGAGCTCCACCCTGCCGTCCCGGTTGGCGATGGTCTCTTCTCGCTCCAACTCGGCACATTCGCCGCGCTTCCGGCGACGCTTTGGCGCGAACACGACGCGCTCTGGGTAGCCGTGTCGGTCGAGCAAGAGCCCGAGCTTCCGCGGCGGCCGCTCTCGGCGGTGCCCTGGGCGGAAGTGGCTGCCTACGCGCACGAGGCCGGGACGCTCGCCTGCACCGGCTGTATCGGCGCCAGTCAGCTCGGCATCGAGTCCGCCGACCACGGCCACCTCGCGCTGCTGACTCCCGACGGCCTCGGCGCCTCGGCGCTCGTTCAAGACGAGGCGGGCTTCGTTGGCGTCAGTCAGCCATCACCGGTCGTCGCGCTCGACGTCGGCGGGGCCATTCGCGTGGCGTCGACGTCGGCGCCATGCTCCCCCGCCCTCGAAGGCGCCATTCAGTACGATCCAGCCAGTAAGCAGCTCCGCTTCTGCAACGGCCTCGCCTGGGCCGCGGTCGGCGGATCCTTCGAGGGGCTGTCGCGGGCCTTCGAGGTTCAGAACCAAAATGGGAGCGCCGTGTCCGGGTATCAGCTCCGGGTCGACGTCACCGACGTCGTCACACTCTACGGGCCGCTCTTCGATGTGCTCACTTCGGGCGGCACGCCGGTCCCCTATTGCTTCGAGCAGCTCAATGGCGAGTGCGGCAAGCTGGCGTCGAACGTCGTGTGGGTAAAGCTCCCGACGCTCGCCGCCGCTTCGAGCGCGACCTTCACATTTCAAAAGGCCGCCGCCAGCGGCGTCGATTCGGCGCCGGATGTCTTCGACTTCTATGAGGATTTCGGGGCGCCCATCGACCTCGTCCGATGGCAGATCTCGACGGACACGTGCACGCCGACCGTCAGCGGCGGCGAGCTTCGCAGTGGTCCCGCCAATACCAACAACCGGGAGTGCGGCCTCATGTCCTCCTCCGCCGTGCTCTCGGACAGCGTCACGCTCGAGACGCGCGCCACCATCGCGGCCACCGGCACCAGCGACGCTGACCCGATGGTCGCGGCGGTCAGCTCGGACTTCACGACGACGACAACGCAGAACAACTCAGCCGTCGGCTGGGTGTGCGACGACGAAGGTCCGTCCCATTCGCTCTACTACGGGACCGGCTCGACCGTCGCCTTCTCGACCACGAACATCCGGGGACAGAGCTTCAACGTCTTGGTCAATCTTCAAGGCGGGCTGGTACAGGCGTGCCTGACTCTCGACGGGGCGTGCTCGACCTTCCAGACCCGCGGCTCTGGTCGCGACCGGATCTTCCTCGGCTCGACCGCCTTCGGTGGTATCCCCTGGTCCTACGACTGGGTCCGCGTACGCCGCTACGCACCCTCGGCCCTCACGGGCGCCTGGAAGTAGCCTGGCCAGCCGAGGTCGGCGCCCGTCCTCGCTTTATGTGACGCCGTCTCGCCAACGCCGGAGCTGTGCACGCCGACGAAGACGGCGATGAAGACACACGCGAGGACTGCCTCTTCTGACGATGTTATCGCCGCGTCTTCGGCAACTTCCCGGGGTTCATGATCCCGTGCGGATCGAAGACGGTCTTGAGCTGATTCAGAAGATCGAGCTGCATCCCGCGCTCTCGACGTAGCCACCGCGGCGCCAACAGACCACTGCCGAATGCACCCACGGCGGCCGCCCCGTGGTCGAGCGCGGCTTCGACGACGCCTTCGAGGACGTCCGTCGCGCGCTCGAAGCGTCCCGGATCGTCGTCCGGCGCCGCGACGACGAGGTGCACGGTCCCGAGCTCGTCACCCATGCACCAGGCCGCTAGTCCCGCGAGCGTCGCGGCCGTCTCGAAGGCGTCGATACAGGAAGCGATGATCTCTATCGGGATCCTCGGTGCGAAGCGCACGAGGGTGTGTCTCGGGTGCGCCGCAGTGAGCTGTGCGGTGAGCCGGCCTTCGAGGTCCGATAGCGCTGCTTCGGAGCCCTTCGCGGCAGAGGGCGCCGCATCCTCGTCCGTGAGCCACAGCGCCCCGCCGTCGGGGACCCGTGCGCCGTCGTCGAAGAGGGCGCGAGCGGCCGACGCGCTGAGCCAACATCCCGCCGCGACGGACGAATCCTGTCCCGCCGCGCGCAGCGCCGTCGCCAGCGCCTCGCTGTCCCGGAGCACCCGCACGACGCGCCGGGTCGGCCGCAAGGTGACGCCGGTGAGCGCGACCTCGGTCACGATGGCGAGACCGCCCTCGGAGCCGATGAGGAGGCGAGTGAGGTCCCACGTCGGCAGTGGTCCCGCCGCGAGCGCGCCGGTGCGGATGAGCTCGCCGGCACCCGTGACGGTCTGCAGTCGACGCACGTGGGGTGCGAGGCCGCCGGTACGACGCGCGTGAACAGCAGCCCCGCCCGACCCGATGAGGCCGCCGAGGGTCGAGACGGCGGGATCGCCGTAGGGCCGCGCGGAGAGCACCTGACCACGCTCCGCGAGCGCCCGCTCGACGGCGGCCACTCGGGCACCCGCGCCGGCCACGAGGACCTCACCCTGCCACGCGACCGCATCGAGACGTGTCATGACGAGCACGATCCCGCCGCGGAGCGGGATTGCGCCGCCCGCTCGGCCCGTCCCACCGCCGCGCACGGTCAGGGGCACGCCCGCGCGACCACACGCGTCAACGCAGATGAGCACGTCCTCGACCGCCTCGGGAGTGACGATGGCGTCGGCGATCCCGCCCTCGAGGCCCGACCCGTCGAAAGACGCTCGAGTGCACGCCGCTAGCCCGCGTTCGACCAAGCCGGATAGCCGTTGCTCCAGCTCTGCGAGGAGCCGCTCGAGCCGTTCAACCGGGCTCCCCGTGGGTGCGCCTGCGGGAGCGCGTTTGGGAAAGACCAGCTCCATTACGGCGCCGTGGCAGGGGCCAAGAGCCCGTGTCGCTTCGCGAAGTTCACGAAGAGGGCCTTGCCCGGGGAAGCGGCGATGGCTGCCGAGATCGACGTTCTGGCTCTCGCCAGATCGCCCGCTCGTACCGCGAGCTCGGCGTCGAGGTAGAGCGCGGGGCCATAGCCGGGCGAGAGCGCCAGCACCTTCGCGACCGACTTGGACGCGGCGTCCGGCTCGGCGTCATAGCGGACGAAGAACCACGCTCGGCTGTACTCGGCGTCGCGGAGGCCCTCCATCTCGGTGCTCGACGAGCTCGTCGTAGCTGCAACCACCAGCTCGTCGAGCAGCGCGACCGCCTTCTCCCGCTCACCGGCGATGATGAAGCCTTGAGCGGCCCACATGAGGAACTCCTCTCCTTCGGGACGTGCGCGATATTGGCGGGCCAAGGCGGCGAACACGTCGGCGCCTTTCACCCCGTCACGCCGAACGCGGACGTGGAAGCGTCCCAGGGTGCGTCCGGCGTTGGCGCCGACCTCGTCTCCCCGCGCCGCGAGCCGCTGCAGCTCAGAGAGCGCCGCGTCGGTCTCACCCCGCACGAGGCGTGCTTCCGCGAAGGCGAGCGCCGCATCAGCGTCGTCAGGGCGGGCCTCCGCCTGCGCCCGCAGCCACTCGAGGCTAACGGCCTCTCTCCGCGCGAGGCCGGCCTTCAAGGCGCCGAGCCAGGCGTCCGGCCTACTATAGCCGTCGATTCGGTCGAGCTCTTTCCCCTCGTGATCGAGCACCAACGTCGTCGGGTAGCCGAGGATCGAGTATCGCTCGACCAACTCTCGCCCCGCAGTCGTCTCAGCGTCGATATGGAAGGTCACGGCGGCGGCCTCGAGCGCGAGCCCATCTTCAGTCTCGAGCACCTCGGAGGCGAGCTGATTACACGGGCCGCACCACTCGGCGCTGACCACGGCCACGACGCGCTTGGTCTTACCCGTCTTGGCGAGGGCCTCTGCGAGCGTCAGCGTTGGAAAGGCGACCGCCAGCGCTGCAGGTGTCGGCGGCTGAGAGAGGAGGACAGAGGCCAAGATCATGGGCAAACTCATGGACGGAGGATGGCTCTGCCCGAGAGCGAGCGCCACCGGATTCGTCACGTGCCCGCCGCCGGGCGCCCGTCGCCGCCTCAGGCCGGGCTCTGTTCCGATTATTCGAAGTTCACGGAGACCTTCTCACCGGGTCTCTGCGCCTCCTGCGTCGACTGAACGCCACACCCTCGAGGTCCAATGATGAAGCTGTACTACACCCCGACGTCTCCCTTCGTCCGCAAGGTCCTCGTCGCCGCACGCGAGCTCGGGCTCGAAGGCCGCATCGAAACGGAGTTTTTGAGGCCGGCGCCGGTCGCGACGAACGCCGAGCTCTCGAAGGCCAATCCGCTCTCGAAGATCCCGGCCCTCGTCCTCGAGGACGGGAGCGGTCTCTACGATTCGCGCGTCATTTGCGAGTACCTCGAGACGCTGCGTTCGGATGGGGTCCCTGCCCTCGTCCCTCCGACTGGACCCGAACGTTTCCGGGTACTTCGGCTGCAGGCTCTCTGCGACGGCATCCTCGAAGCCGGCATCCTGGTCTTCTACGAACGCGCGATGCGCCCCCCCGCCTTGCACTGGGAGGACTGGCTGTCGGGCCAGACGCAGAAGGTGCAACAGGGGCTCGACGCGCTCGAACGAGAGTGCGCCCACTTCGACGACGCGCCCGACCTGGCTCAGATCGCCGCCGGTGTCACAGTCGGCTGGCTCGAGCTCCGAAACCCGGTCGGCGACATCCGGGTGGATCGTCCGAATCTGACACGCTGGTATGACCGTTTCGCGCAGCGTCCGTCGATGCAGGCGACAGTACCCGTCGCTTGAACCGGGCGGAGTGATCGCTTGATCCCACCCCGCGCGGACGACTATCGTGCGCGCGCTAGGCGGCCGCTTGGCTCTCCCCACCACTCCCCGGGCCAGCCCTCCCGGCGACGAGCGAGACGACCTTGACGACGCGCCGTGCCGCCTTCGCCCGTACTGTATCTCCGCAACTGCGGGCCTTGGCCGCGCTCTCTCTGATCCTCGGCTGCAGCGACCCCTCGAGCAGCACCGGTGACGACGGGCTCGCCGACACGTCAGGCGAGTCCAAAGACACGCTCGAAGCCCCGGACACTAGCCGCGACGCCACGCCGGACGCGGGTCTCGACGCGCAGAGCGGCGTCCTCTCCTGCACCGGCGAGCCCGACGGTCGCCCTTGCGTTCACCCACTCGCGTGCGTCACGACGGCGGTGTGCCAGTCGGAGCAGTGTGTCCCGGACATGGGCGATATCCCCGTTCCGGACGGGATCTGTGAGGCGCTCGGTTGCGACGGCGACTCGCTCGTAGCAAAACCGCGGCCCGAGGGTGATTCGTGCCAAGGGGCGGATCTCTGCATCGCCACGGCCACGTGCGACGGGGCCGGGAGCTGCGTCGGGCTTCCGACGGCAATCGCCGCGGACTGCCAAGCCGTCGATGAGGCGCTAGACGGGCTCGTGAACGACGGCAAGACGCCGCCCTCTTGCGTGCGTAGCGTCGCGTGCAACCCGGCCAACGGGCGATGCGAGCCCAACGGCTGGTCCGGAGAAGGCGCGTGGTGCGAGCGGGCTTTTACGACGGACGCCGCGGGCATCCCGAAGATCGCCGTAACCGAGCTGAACCTCTGCTACACCGGCACCTGCGGGGCCACGGCGTCTCCGGACGCGCCCCCCGGCGCCACCGAGTGCACGGCCGGGCCCGCCGTTGTCTGCCCGCCCATCAACGACGGCTGCAAAGTCGGCGAGTGCGACCCCGACACCGGGACCTGCTTCAACTTCAAGCCGATCGCCGAAGGCGAGAAGTGTAACGACAAGAGCGCGTGCACAACGCAAGACCGCTGCGACATCAAGGGCGCGTGCATCGGCGTCCCCTTCGACGACGGCCTTCCGGAAGGCGACTGCGCCAAGAAGAGCTGCTCGACGATCGCCGGCAAGCCCGTCTACGGACTGGCCAATGAGAGCAAAGCCTGCACGCCGGCGGATCCCTGCCTGCTTACAGGCACTTGCGCTCAGGGCACCTGCGTCGCTAGCCCGAAGGTCTGCGACGACTTCGATCCGTGCACCGAAGATCAGTGCGAGCCGGGCGTCGGTTGCCAGTACGATCCAGTCGACCTCGGTGAGGGCGCGGTCGAGGTGCTCTGCGACGGCAAAGACGATGACTGCGACGGCTCCACCGACGAGGACTTCACCACGACCACACCCGACGGCGCGACGGTCAAGGGCCTCGGCCAGCCTTGCGGGACAGGCGCCTGCGCGAACGGAGCTACGGTCTGCACCGAGACGGGCGTCCGCTGTTCCACGTCTGGGAACGCGTCCGTCGAGGTCTGCGACGGCATCGACGACGACTGCGACGGGTTGACGGACGCCCTCGACCCGAGCCTCGCCGCAGAGCCATGCGAGAAGTCCGTCGGCGTCTGCCAAGGCGCTGCGAAGGCGCCCGCGCTCTGCCTGGGCGGCGTTTGGGCCGCGTGTGCCGGTCCGGATTATGGCGACGACTATTCGGAGAGCGGCGAGAGCGCCTGCGACACGCTCGACAACGACTGCAACGGCGAGACCGATGAAGACTACGCCTACGTCAGCCCCGGCGGGATCCTGTCGGCCCTCGGCGGCGCGTGTGGCGACGGGAGCTGCGCGGGTGGCGTCACCATCTGCTCCGCGGACGAGAGCGAAGCCGTCTGTTCAAGCGATGGCGGCCTCGCGGACGAGATCTGCGACGGCCTCGACAACGACTGTGATGGGCTCGTCGACGTCGCCGATTCGACATTGGTCCTGCCCGGCTGCGAGTTGACCGGGGGCGTGTGCGGCCAGCGCGTCAAGGCGCCAACGGCATGTGTCGACAGTAAGTGGCAGGCCTGCGACGCCAACGATTATGGCGCCGAGTGGCAGGTCAACGTCGAGCTAGCGTGTGACGGCCAGGACAACGACTGCGACGGCAGCACCGACGAAGACTTCACTCTCGTGAACCCGGACGGGACCCTCACCACCGGAGCCGGCCAGCCGTGTGGTCTCGGGGCCTGCTCGGGCGGCGTCACCACGTGCGCAGATGGCGGCGCGGCCCTAGCCTGTTCCACGTTCGCGCTCTCTGACGCTGAGGTCTGCAACGGTGAAGACGACGACTGCGACGGCAAGACCGACTCGGACGACCCGTCTCTGCTCGTCACCCCGTGTGACAACGTCGCGGGGGTCTGCGCTGGCGCGACCAGGCCCGTAGCCTCGTGTTCGGGCGGGTCCTGGGCGCCGTGCGAGGACGCTGTCTATGCGAAGGCCGGATTCCAGAAGGGCGGCGAGACGAGCTGCGATGGCAAAGACAACGACTGCGACGGCAAAGCCGACGAGGACTTCTCCGCGACCTTGCTCGACGGAACCATTGTCGCCGGCGTGGGGACGCCCTGCGGGACGGGTTTGTGCACGGGGGGCGTCCTCCTTTGCGCCGCCGACGGCGCGAGCGCGGTGTGTACGACGGCGAGCGCAGCGGCTTCCGAGGTCTGCAATGGCGCTGACGACGACTGCGATGGGCTCGTCGACGCCGACGACGACAACCTGGTCCGCGTGCCCTGTGAGAAGCAAGACGGCCTCTGCGCGGGCACACTGAAACCGACAGCGCTGTGCACGGGTGGGTCGTGGGCGGTCTGTGCCAGCGACATCTATGCAGCACAGGTCCCTGGCTACGGTGCGACCAAAGAGCCGCTCTGTGATGGGAAGGACGACGACTGCGACGGCGCCGTCGACGAAGACTTCACGCTGCCGATGCCGAACGGCGTGATCGTGGTCGGCGCAGGAAAGAGCTGCGGGACGGGCGCGTGTGCGGGCGGCGTCACGAGCTGCGGCACCGACGCGGAGAGCCTCGTCTGCCCAACCTCGGCGTCGCTCGCGCCGGAGAGCTGCAACGGCATCGACGACGACTGTGACGGCAAGACCGACGGCGAAGACGACTCCCTCGTGCGCCCCGCGTGCGAGAACGGGAGCGGCGTCTGTGCAGGGTCGCTGAAGCCCGCGACCCTCTGCGTGGTCGGTCAGTGGCAGCCCTGTACGGCGGCGACCTACCTGTCGCACGATCCACGGTATCGTTCGTCGGGCGAGGTGAAGTGCGACGGACTCGATGAGGATTGCAGCGGCGACGCCGACGAGGACTACGCCTACACGGGTGGGCAGGTGACCGTCACTGGCGAAGGCAAGGCGTGTGGCGTCGGCGCGTGTATTGGCGGCGTGACGTACTGCAATCCCGCCGGAACCACGCTCCTGTGTACCGGCGACGCGGGCTCCACCTTCGAGATCTGTGACGGTAAGGACAATGACTGCGACGGCAACATCGACGAGGGGGCCGAGCCCGAGCTGTGCGCGAATCAGACGGGCGTTTGCGCCGGCGCAGTCAAGCCGGTCGCGCTCTGCCAAAACGGCGGTTGGCTCAACTGCGATGGGGCAGTCTACGGCGGCGAGGGCGGCTATGAAGCCGATCTCGAGAGCAGCTGCGACGCGCTCGACAACGACTGCGACGGTTTCACCGACGAGGACTTCAACGTGACCACGCCAAACGGGGCAGTCGTGACGGGGGTCGGGCTCTCGTGTGGCGTCGGTGTGTGCGCGGGCGGCTTCACGGTTTGTGCGGGCTCGGGCGCGGCGATCTGCTCCACGGCCGCGAACGCGACCCAGGAGGTCTGCGATGGCGTCGACAACGACTGTGACGGCCTGACCGATGCGAACGACCCGACGCTCATCGCCACCATCGCGTGCGAGAAGACGGTCGGCGAATGTACCGGTGTGACCAAGCCGGCGGCGCTGTGCCAGAACGGGAATTGGTCTGCGTGTACTCAGGAGACCTACTCGGGGGTCGCGGGCAGCTTCGAAGACGCTGTCGAGGCGACCTGCGACGGCAAGGACAATGACTGTGACGGCGGTACCGACGAGGACTTCGTGCTCACGACGCTGTCAAGCGTATCGATCTCGGGCGTCGGCAAGGCGTGTGGCGTCGGCCCATGTGCCGGCGGGACGACCGAGTGTAATGTCATACGAACGGCCACGACCTGCCCTACCGACGTGAACGCAGCGAACGTGGAGACCTGGTACGACGGCATCGATCAGCGCTGCGACGGCGGGACGGACCACGACCAAGATGGCGACGGCGTGAACGCGCCGAGCTTCCCCGGCGGGGCCGACTGCGACGACACGAACGCGACCATCGGGGCCGGCTCGCCGGAGCTCCGAGACGGCATCGACAACGACTGCGACGGCTTCTGTGACGAGGGCTTCATCGCCGCCGGGAGCCTCGTCATCTCGGAGTTCATGCCGAACCCGGGCGTCCCGACGGACTCGAACGGCGAGTGGTTCGAAGTCTACAACCCGGGCGACGTCGATGTGACCATGTGCAGTGGGTGGACGCTCCAGGACAACCCTGCCACGCACGTGGTCGCCAGCAAAGTCACCGTGCCCGCGAAGGGCTACGCCGTCTTCACGGCGCGAGCGGACTCCACGGTCAACGGCGGGATCACGAGCGCTTACGCGTACAACTATGGGCTGCAGCTTTCGAACTCGGGGGACAACATCACGCTCAAGTTCAACGACGGCAGCGGCGCGGTGACGGTCGATGTGGTCACTTACGCCACCGGCAGCGGATGGCTCGTGAGCAACGGGATCTCGACGCAGCTGCGACCAGACAAGCTCACTGCCGCGGCCAACGACACGGCGGCGAATTGGTGCAGCGCGAGCGCGGCGCCGACCTACGGCACGACAGACCAAGGCACGCCGGGGAGCGAGAGCATCTGTCCTTGATGGGTTCGAGCCCACACGAAAGTTGCGACGGCGACGCCGTCCCCGTAACGGCACTTCCACGCAACGACTCATCGCCGCGACGCTTCTCGTCGGCTACTTCCGGCGCAACACGCTCGCCCCGTAGGCTGCGATGGCGGCGCGCACCTCGGGGCTGCGCCAGACCTCCCACACGAGATCGGGCCCGGCCGCGCGGGCGGCGTGAATACGAGCGAGGCCGGGCGCCCTCAGCACGCGCTTCGTCGCGCTGAAAGACGCTCGTGGCGCCGCGGCAAGGCTGTTCGCGAGCGCGAGCGCCTTGTCGAGCAGTTCAGCCGGTTCGACCAGCTCGTCGACGAGTCCGAGAGACAGGGCCTCGGCGGCATCGACCGTATCACCGCGGAAGAGCAGCCGGGCGAGGTGGGGGCCTCCCCAGGCCTGGCGAACGATCTCGAGCGCTGACACCGGGAAGGGGACGCCGACCTTGATCTCCGGCAGGCCGATGCGAGAGGGGCCGGCAGCCATGAGCCGGAAGTCGGCTGCCGCCGCGATGACGGCGCCACCCGCGACCGCATGTCCGCTGAGGGCCGCAATGAGGGGCCCGGGCGCCGCGAAGAGCGTCGCCATGACGTCATCGAACGCCTGCGCGAACGCGAGCCCTTGCGCGTCGTCGAGAGACAAGACGTAGGCCAAGTCGAGCCCGGCCGAGAAGAAACGCTCGGAACCGGTGAGCACGATGGCGCGGGCAGACTCCGCCTCGGTCACGGCACGCCCGAGGGCCAGCAGCAATTCGAGATCGAGCGCGTTGGCGGGTGGACGCGAGAGGGTGAGGATCGCGACATCGCCGCGGGCTTCGGTGAGGACGAGAGAGAGGGTCAAACGGGGCCTCGCTGTGGCTTTCAGGGGTTGTCGATGGCGGCCGCAATGAGCGAGACCGCCTGCTCGATGGCGGCGACGGGCGCATCGGGCGCAAGAGCGGCTTCGAAGGTGAGCGCAACGTCGGGTGCGTTCTGCCGTAGCCAGGCAGAGGCATGCCTCGTGCCCCGATACCATTGTCGGCGTGCTTGAAACCAAGTCGGGAGCAACGCGTTCAGGAGCTCAGCGCGGTAGTGACCGGCGACGAGCGGATCGGGCCCCTGCATCCGAACCATCATCTTGGGCAGCCAAACGCGGAAGGCGCCCCGATCGCCATCCTTCATGGGCTGCGGGCCCCGCGCCGCGACGTCGTTCACGCGAGCCAAGAGTCGAGCGCCGAACCCGTCGCGATCGAGCAGCAAGTGACTCGATTGTAGCCTCAGTAAGCCAGGATCCGTGTCTGGCTGGAGGTTCTCTGGGGCGTGCACCCAGGCGTCCACTAGGAGGCCGCCAAAATCATGGACGTCGCGCTCGTCGCGAGACGACGGCGCTGGCCACGCGCCGTCGCGCACGAGCAGCAGGTCGAAGTCGCTGTCCGGCCGGTGCGTCCCCTGCGCGCGGGATCCGTAGAGAAAGATGGTCTGCAGCGGATGGCGAGCGCAGAGGTGGGTTACGAGCTGCTCCACGTTGCCAAAACTACGCGGCTCGAGCGAAGGAGCTAACAACAACGGGCGCACCGTCCACGTCGCGCAACAGCGCTCGGAAGGGCTTTGGCATGACTGAAGCGTACCGTATCAAAAATAAAATTCAATGATTTCTTTAACATATGCTATAAAGTCGTCGTCTCGTTCTCTGACCGCGGCAATAGCGCAGGCACGACGACCAGTGTCACGAGCGCCGCCATTGCCAGCGTGAACGCGGTGAGGAGGCCAAAGCGGCTCATCGGCACGATGGTCGCGAAGCCGAGGACGCTGAAGCCAAGCGAGACTTCGATGGCGTTGATGAGGACGCGGCGCCCCGTGGTGCGCATAGCGGCGTCGGTGCCGCCTTCGCGGTAGCGCCACAAGACATGGATGGAGTAGTCGATGCCAGTGCCGAGCGCGATGGAGGCGAGCATGGAGCCCGCGATATCGAGTGGCAGCGCCTCCGGGAAGGTGCCCATGAGGCCGTAGGTGAGCGCGAGCGTGAGCGTCGCGGGGACGGCGGCGATGAGGCCGAGGCGGAAGCTCCGGAAGGCGATAATGAGCAATATCAAGACTATGGGCCCACTGAAGACGAGGCTCTTGATGTGGTTGCCGTGAACCGATCGCGTCATGGCCTGCTGAATCATGGGGTAGCCGGAGATGCCGAGCGAGAGCGCCTTGGGGCCCTTGGCCGCCGGAACGAGCGCGGCGTCCACGACCCACTCGGACGAGACGATGTCGTCAACGATCGCGAGGATGCGGGAGCGGCGCGCCGCGTCAAGCTCGCCGAGCTCACCGAGGATGGCCATGGCGATAGGCGTGGCGGCGTCGGCCTTCGCGAGCCCTTCGAGGCGCTTCCACACGTAGCGCGCCCCCTTGACGTAGATTGCGCGATCTTCGAGCTCGCTCGGGTCCACGACGGGCTCGAGCGCTTTGGCGAAGGCCGGCTCGTTCATGTGCCCGGCCACGATGGCCTTGGCGACGCTGTCCGCGATGGGCTCGAGCGCGGCGCCTTCCTGTAGCAGCACCATCTCCTCGACCTCGAGCTCGCTCTTCAAGATCGCTAGGACCTTCGGGGTGAGGGTGCCGACGTCAAGGCCAGCGCCGCTCCCGAGGTGGCGCATGACGACCTCCGCGGTGGCCTTGGCGGCGGCATCACCAGCGACACTGAGGATTCGCTCTGCGGCGTCCCGCACCACGCTTGCCTGAAGATCAGCGGAGCGGGGGGCCGTCACGACCGCTTTGGGGATGGCCTTGTTCGCGAGCGCCACGATCGCAGAGGTGATCGTCTCGACGACCTCGGTATCGAAAGCGCCGATGGCGACCTGAATGACCGTGCCCGTTCGTCCTGTATCGACGAGGAGCTTGACGGCCGGATCGGTGGCCTCCGCCAGGAACGATTGCTGACTGATGCCGTCGCGAGTCCGTGCGATGACGCGCTTGCCGGTGAGGCCTTCGTTTACCAGCGCCATCACCTTCGTGAAGCTCTCGACGTGGGTGACACCGGGCACTCGGACGAGTCGGTCTTCGAAGGCAGCGACTGTGCGCAGGACGCCCGGGTCGCGCATGTCGCCGTCGACGAGCACCTGCAAGAAGACGGCGCCACCAAAGTGATCGACCATGAACTGGTCGGCTTGATCGGGCTTCGAGCCAGGCTCGAAGAACGAGCGAGTGTCCATGCTCGTGCGGACCTCGAAGACGTTTCGCGTCGCGAACGCGGCGACGGCGACCATCACCAGCAGGACGGGCGCGCGCCGCGTCGCGATCGCCGCTGAGAGGCGCCCGAGCGCCATGTCGACACGGCCAGCCAGCCCGTCCGGCACGGTGGACATGGGATCGCGGCGAGGATTGGCGGGGATCTTGAAGCGAAGCAGCGCCGCTGGCACCACGATGACCGCGATGGCGCCGAGGATGAGAGAGCCTACCGCCATCTGCCACCCGAAGGCGCGAAGCGGAGCGAGGTCCATGAGCAGGAACGAGAGGAAGCCGGCCAGCGCCGCCAGCGCCGACAAGATGACGGGCCCGCCCATCTTGGCGAGCACGTCGTCGACGTCGCCGCCGTTGTCGAGATACCAGACGAGGATGTGAACCGCGAACGCCGACCCGAGCGCCACCAACATGACGGGGAGAGACGACGAGAGCAGCGTGAGAGGCTGACCGAGCCACGCCATGAGCCCGACCGTCCAGAGGATTCCAAGCCCGACGACGGCGACACAGAGGATCGCCGCCCGGACACGGCCTAGCGTGATAACAATGGACAAAATTATTACGAGGCAAACCCAAGGCCCGAGGCGTAGCAAGTCGGCCTGAGATCCATTGGCAGCCGCTTCGGCGATGAAGGGCGCTCCACCGAAGTGGAGGCGAACGCCAGCGGGCGCCGTGATGGACTCGGCGAGCGCTCTCACGGCCGCGGCTGCTTCTGTCGGTGACGGCAGCGGCGGCGAAGCGGACCATGGCTCGGCCGAGTCGGCGACGCGGAGCTGCACGATGAGGCGCGTCGCGTTGCCCTTGGCGGAGACCAAGCTGCCGACGAGAAAGTCGCGCGACAGGATGTCGGTCTCGATCCCTTTGGTCGCAAGAGCATCAGTCGGGATGGTCTCGGGGAATAGCGGTCGATGAACGCCTGCGCCGTCTGGTGCGCCATCCTCCGGCGCGTCTACGATCGCGATCTCGCTCAGCGACGTAACGAAGGCCACGAGAGGGCTGGTCTTCAGCGCCTGAGCCAGGGTCCGTAAGTAGACGAGCCGGTCCGTCGTAAAGAGCGATCCCTCCGCCTCGACGCCGATGAGAGCGACGTTGAGCCCACCAAAGCGCTTCACGATCTCTTCGAGGCGCACGACCTCCGGATCGTCCTTCGGGAGAAACTGGAGGACGTCGTCGTCATAACGCGGCGGTAACCGCGACGCCGCGACGACAGAGATGGCGAGTGCGGCGAGGAGGATAGCGCCATTGTGGCGCCGGATGAAAGCGGCGAGGACGTTCACGCGGCGGGTGTACCACAAGGCGTGGCTATGGCTACGCGCGAGGATGCTCGACTAGAACCGATGCCACTCGAGCTCCCCCTATGCCCTTGGACTTGGAAGACGCGGGGCGCGGGACGCAGGGCCACAACCTGTTTCACTCGTTTTCGACCGACCTCTCTCAGTGAGTCAGACAAAACTCCGATTGGCGTCCACCGGCAATTTTCTAGCATCGAGTTGCTCTTGCTCAAAGGCGGGCGATGCAGCCCGCCTTCGTCGCTCGAGTACGCGCCTATCGGCGCCCAGTCCAAGCAAGAGGGCGGCTGCGTCGGCAGTGCGTGCGCTTGCGGGTGGGGGACGACCCCCACACCCCCGGCGTGCGCGGCGATCGCTCAATCTCCATTTTGACCGACCCACTCAGACCGAGTCGTCCGCACCGCCGATGACTGAACGATCCGAAGAATGTCCGATTTGTCGCTTTTTACGTCGACTCCGCATGGCATGGAAGATGCTAGTCCAGGCGGCGTGACCTGACCTAGTGACCGAGTTCGCTGCGTAGCGAACGGGTCCGACAACGCGGGCGTTCCCGAGGAGCTTTATTCATGCCGAACCGTCGTCCTTTCGACCACATTGGCGCCTTCAACTTCAAGGTTGAGATCGAAGGCGTGACCCAGGGTGCATTCAAGAACGTGGAGGGCCTCGACAGCGAGACCGAGATCGTCGAGTTCCAGGACGGCGACGACATCATCCTCCGGAAGCGCCCGGGCCGCACCAAGTACTCGAATATCACCCTGAAGCGCGGGTACATCAACAACACCGAGCTCTGGGACTGGCGCAAAAAGGTCATCGAGGGCACGGTCGAGCGCAAGGCTGGCTCGATCATCCTCTGCGGTGACGATGGCTCGGAAGTCATGCGTTACAACTTCTTCGAAGCCTGGCCGGCCAAGTGGAAGGGCTTCACGCTCGACGGCAAGGGCGCCGACGTCACTGTCGAAGAGCTCGAGCTCGCGGTCGAGAAGATCGAGCGCGGCTAGTCACTGCGCGAGCCTCCAGCTCGACGCAAGAAGCGAAACCTCCAGCGTAAGCTGGGGGTTTCGTCGTTTAAGACCGCTCGCGTTCTTGGGGCTTGCGTGCCCCGGGGGCAGATGGTCTACGGTCCCCGACTCGGCTGGCCAGCCTGACGAATCGTCACCAGCCGGTCACGTCAGCCGGTCACGTCGTCCGTGAGGAATCTGTGAGAAGCATCATCGTGTGGTTTGAGGACGGCATGGCCGCATTCGAGGCGCTGAGCTCGAGCGACCCAGAGCATGAGTCGATCCGAAATGACGACGGGGAGACGGTGACGCTCCCGTCAGAGCTGCTTTACGGGCGGCGCATGGTCGAGTGGCTCGCACGTTTGAGGCCCGACGCGCCGGCGCCCCTCGTGTTGGCAGTCAAGGCCCAGCATCTGTGTCGGTGGAAGCTCCCAAGGGCGAGCTATCCGGAGGGGCTCGTAGGTTACAAGGCGTGGCGGCGCGCCGAGATGGCGGCCCATGCCGAGCTCGCCGCCGACACTCTGCGAGCCGTCGCTGCCCCTGTGGAGGTCGTTGGGCGGGTCGCGGAGCTGATTCAGAAGAAGCGCTTCAAACTCGACGAGGACGCCCAGTCACTCGAGGACGCGGCGTGCCTCGTGTTCTTGGTGCACCACTGGCCCGCGTTCGCAGCAAGCCGACCCGATGAGGCGCTCGTGCCGATCTTGGCAAAGACTTGGATGAAGATGTCGGAGGCCGGCCACGCGTTCGCGTTCGGTCTCGCCCTCGACGACAGGACGCAAAAGCTACTCGCTGTGGCTCTAGCGAGCCCGACGGCCGAGCCTGAGCGCTACTCGTGAGTCTTGCCTGGACTCAGCCGCCCTTGACCTGCTGAGCGAGGTAATTCTCGAGACCGATCTGCCGAATGAGTTCGAGCTGGGTGTCGAGCCAATCGAGGTGCTCCTCTTCGGCCTTCAAGATGGTCTCGAGGAGCAGGCGGGTCCCGTTGTCCCCAGCGAGGCGGCACGTCTCGATGCCCTGATTGAGGCGCGGAATGGCCTCGAGCTCGAGCGCCCGGTCGACTTCGAGTTGTTCCTTGACGGTCTCGCCGATCGTGACTTTGCCAAGCTTCTGCACGTTGGGCAGGCCCTCGAGGAAGAGGATCCGATCGATGAGCGCCTCGGCGTGCCGCATCTCGTCGATGGACTCGAGACGGATCTTGGAGGCGAGCCTCATGAAGCCCCAGTTCGCGCACATTTTGGCGTGCAGGAAGTACTGATTGATGGCCGCGAGCTCGCCAGCGAGGACGTCGTTCAGGATAGCGATGATGGAGACATTCTGCTTCGACATGGCGACACTATTGCCGGGATTGGCCCTCGTGACAAGGACCCGTTCGGGCGCCCGACTCCGCCAACATGTTCCGCAATGATGAACAGCAGGCGCCGCAATCCGTACCCGCTCGACAGCTCCGGGCAATCGCCGAGACGCTGCGGGCGCCATTCTGGATGACTTCCTTGATCTTGCGGTCATTCACGGCATGGCAAACGCAGACGATCATGGTGGGCCGCTCTCCTAGCGAATCAAGCTCGCTGCTATTTGATACCGATTCTCGATAGCGAGCGCAAGGGAGAATCGTAACATTTGGGGCGGAGTTTAGCCGGCGTCGCCGGCTTCAGCCGGAGCTGACGCAGGGCTATCAGCGGTCAGCGGTCAGCGGTCAGCCGCGCCAGGACGCGCTCGCTGCGCGAACGGGAAGAGCCACCCGGCCGGCCGACCCGCAGAAGCTGACCGCTCAGAAGCAGCACTGAGCGCCGCGCTGGCATCGCCGGCAGCAGCCCCGGACATGGAGTAAGTTGCGAGCGGTCAGCGGTCAGCCCGGCAAGGCCAGGGAAGCGCCGCGCGGTGCGAGACACGTCGGCCGGCCGGCCGACCGGAGCTGACCGCCGACCGCTCGTGACTAGCTCGGACTCACGGAGACCTCGGACTTGGGTTCAACGAGTATGAGCCCG
>CANMLD010000077.1 GCA_947498315.1 Pseudomonadota bacterium
CCATAGCAGTCCTTAGGTTCGAAACTCGCATGATTCCCGCGTCTTGAGCTAAGTCGGCGCGGGGTTTCGGCCCGGTAGTCTCCCGCCGAAGGCGCGCTCGCTCGCAAATTGTGGTGCGCTTCGTTCAATCGAGGATTGGACCGGGTCGCACGAACGCCGGTCGTGCGCGAAAGTTGTGAACAGCGACCCGGCCCAATCCTTCAGATTTGGGTGATCGTCCCGTCGGCGTGACAGGCGCCTCGAAGTTCGGCACTGTCTCGGGCCCTCGCACCCTCTTCCAACTGGAGCCCGAATGTCTTCCCCCGCAAGTGACCCGTGTGCCCCCCGAGTGCGTCGAATAGGCACTGCGTTGGCGTTGTCGGTCATCGCCCTTGCCAACTCGTGCGCCCGACCGGAGGTCGATGTGAAGCCTCAGTCAGGCGCCGCAGGCGACTTCTGTATCTCGGCGGGCGATTGTGGTCCTTCGTCCGGCACGTCCGGCCCTCTGCAGTGCCTCGAACGGCGATGCTGCTCAGACGCGACCTGCCCGACTCGCTGCGACGCACTGCTGGCAAGCGCTTTGCCTGAGGCCGATGCGGGCACCGCCCACAGCGGCACCGCTGAGTCCCGCCGCATCCACCGGGTCGAGGAGCGCCGGCTGATCCGAAGCGCCTGCATCGCGCTGTGTTGTCAGAACCGGACTCCGGCCGAGATCGAGCAGGCACTGACGAACCCCAGCTTCGCACCTGTCCATCTAGTGGAGTAAGGTCCTAGGAGGGTGCTGATTTTCGGACCGAGCCGTCCGAAGCGAAGTCGCGCGGAGCAGGGAGGGTGTCGAGTGGCGGCCAGAGGGTACCACTAGGTACGTGAGGACGCATCGGAGGCATCTGACGCCGCTCCCGTACGGCAGCGCGAAAGTCGGCGGCGGGAGAAAATCAGCACCCTCTTAGGGCGTCGCGACGCCAACAAGGGAGGAGGAGCTCATGGCAACGGACTGGAAGAGCCAGCTCATTTCATCGCTGCGACCGGCTGTGGCCGCCGTTGCAGATGCCGCTCAGCGAACACAAGCGCTCGAGGGTGCTTACTCGCAGCTCGTCGATGCGGTCGGGTCCGCAGTGGGGGAGATCGCCGACGCCGCTGGACTCGGCGTGTCCGTCTGGGGTGCGAAGACCGATGGGCGAGTCCGTTGGATCTTCGCGGGCCGCCAGCTCGCGGTCTACCTCGACCGCGGCGCGGGGCGCTGCGTCATCACCTGCGACCTCGGTCGTGAGCTCAAGATGCAGGACCTGTCGCCCACGGATGGAGTTGGGCTCATCGACAGCGACGGCCGCCCTCAAGTGCTCGAGGAGGTCTGCGAACGCTTCGTCACACTGCTCTTTCGCGCTCCAGGATGACCGGACCCTAGTCGATGGAGCTCACTTTCTGACGTCAGGTCGCGCCGAGGTCAGTCCGTTCAGTCGCATCGCTCGCGGCTTGCGAGAGCCCCTCCCACGCGAGCGGGTTGAGTCGGAGCCCGAAGCGACGGGGGCACTCTGGCACCGTCTTCGGCTGACACGAGACCACCGATCTCCCCGTCTGGCGTCGAGCGGCGCCGGCTTCCGAGCTCAGCGAAGGGCGGAGGTTCGGGAGCCGACTCCTCTGTCACCACGTCGGTCTTTGTCACCACGTCGGTCTTCGGCACCGCGTCTCCATCGGTCACGGTGACCAGCGCCGGACGAAGCAGGCGGCCGTGGATGGTGTAGCCCCGTTGTCCCACGGTGGCGACGAGGCCCGCTGGCAAACCGGGCACTGTAACTCGAGCCATGGATTGATGAATCTTGGGGTCGAAGGGGACCTCCGTCGATCCGAACGACTCGACGCCACTCCGAGCGAGCACCTGTATGAACAGTTGCAGTGTCATCTGCACGCCTGCCGCGAGCTTGTCACTGCGGTCGGGGCTAGCGTGTTCGACCGCGAGCGAGAGCGTGTCGAGCACGGGCAGAAGGTCACGAGCCAGGGTTTCGCTACCAAACTGAGCGGCGTCGGCCTTCTCCTTCTGAAGGCGCTTGCGGATGGCGTCGAACTCCGTTACCGCATTCAAGACCTTGTTCTTCCAGGCTTCGCCCTCTTGCTTCGCGACCTCGAGCTCACGCTTCAGGATTGGCACCATCGGGTCAGACGCCTGCGGTGGCGGCCCATACTGCTGCGGCCCCGACGGCGGTCTTGGCGGCGGGCGAAAGAAGCCTGAGTCGGCCCGGGATGGCGTCGCCGCCGGGCGGTCCGGCTCGCCAAAGTTCGTGCGTGTTACTGCGGGCGCCGGCGATGCAGGCGCTGGGACTGCAGAAGCTGGGGCTGCAGGCGCTGGAGCTGATGCGTCCTCGATGTTGACCTCGAACGTCTCGTCGGCCAAGTCATCGTTAGCTTTGGCCTCGCCTTCGATGTCGAGCCCTTCTAGCTCCGCGAGGAGTGAATCGAGCTCAGCCTTCAAGCCCCCACTGGACTTGGGGATGGGGCGGGAGCCAGCCGGCTGCTTGTCATGAAGGCGATCGGTCATCAAAGAGGTCTCCGCGCTCTCGAGGTCACGAAAGGGGTGGGCGCGACGTGTGGGGAAGCTCGCGATGCCCAACGCCGACGGCACGGGCGCGAGCGAGGTGATTTCGGAGCAGATCGACCGTCGCCATCATCGCGGCGTACGCCATGCGCATCGGGCCGACGAGCCCGACCGATCCCGAGTGGTCAGCGTCCCATTCGATCGGCGCCATCACAATGGCGCAATCGCTCAGGCCATCGACGCCGCTCTCCCGCCCTATGAAGACGGAGACATGACCGCCACCGTGGTGAAGTGGCGACGCGTAGACCCCGCTAGCCGAGAAGGTGCTGCTGGTCTCGATGAGCCCGGTTGAGGCGGCGTCGGACGTCATCGCGTCGAGAAGGCGGAGCCACGTTTCACGACGCTCTAGCTCTTCGAGGACCCGGGCCGCGCTCGTCCCGAGCCTGAACTCGGGCTGTCCGAGGAGGTGGTGTTGTCCCGCCACAGCGACGTCGAGCGCCGGTTCGCTGCCTCCGGGAAATGACTGGTCGCCGAAGCCGAGTGCCCGCTTCGTCGTCGCTTGCTCATCGCTGTCTTCAGACCCGTTATCCGCGTCGCTACCGGCTGCGAGCTCGGCTGCGAGCCGCTCCCGGATCTGCTTGAGCGAAAGCCCGCGGTAGCGTTCGTTCAACAGGTTCCGAAACTGCTCGAGCTGGGCGTCGGTCGCGGGTACGGGTGGCGTGAAGACGCGACGCCTGACCACACCGGTCGACGAGAGGTGCACCGCTAGGAGGCGTTCCGCGTCGAGTCGTACGAACTCGATGTGATGGTGCAGCTCTTCGTCCCGAGTCGCCGCGATCGCGAACGCGGTGAGCTGCGTTTGCGCCGTCAGGGCAGCGAGTGCGGCCTGCATCAAGGTCCGAAGGCCCTCTCGAGCGGCGCTCACGAGCAGGAGGTTAGGAGGCTCAGCGGCAGCGACCCCGGTGTGCAGCTCGTCGACGTAGAAGCGGTAGCCGAGATCGGTCGGGATTCGTCCCGCCGAGGTGTGCGGCTGCTGCAGGAAGCCCCGTTCTTCAAGGCCCATCATGATCGACCGAATGAGCGCTGAGCTCAGTCGTAGAGGGCGACTGAGTGTTGATGACGCGACGGGCTCAGCTGATGCGATGTAACGCTCGACAGCCGCGTGGAGCACGTCTCTCGGGCGCCCGTCGATGGGGATGGCCTGTCCGCGCAAGGCTTGCCTCTTGGATGGCTCGAACGTCCGCCTACCGTCGGGATAAAAGTTTAGTACGACAGCGGAGGTAGAGGCTAGATGCGTGCGCGAGCCCTGTCAAAGCTCTGCCTCCCGATTATGCTCAGGCGGTGACGCCCTCTTCCGACGGCGAGGCGCTTGCCTCCAAAGCGGGTGCTGGGCGGAATAGCGACCGCTTCGAATCCGATGTGGCAATAATAACGTTGGTCTAGGGGCTTCACGGCACCGCTCGGAGCCGCTGCGATTCGTTGCGGAGCCGCTTCACTCAGGTGGCCAAACGACAAGGATCATCACCACTAGGGAGAAAGCGACATTTGGGGTTCAGTTCCAAAGTTTTTTTTGGAGCGCGGTGCCAGCGTCGTCAGAGCGAGCAGCACGTAGAAGTTCCCCTGCCGTCGCGCCCGCTGGTATGGTGCGAGCGTGAGCTTCGAACGCCGCCGCCTCCCTGCCGTCTCGGCCCTCCTCGCGGAGACCCGCGTTATGGCCTTGGTCGATGTTCACGGTCGGGCTAACGTCGTCGATGCGCTGCGAGCCGCGCTCGCCTCGCGACGCGGCGCACCTTCCGATTGCCAAGTGCCTGACGACTCAGCCGAGAGCCTGGTAGCGACGATCATTGGGACGGCCCGAGAGACGCTCGAACGAGACACGGCGCCTAGCCTGAAGCGCGTCATCAACGCCACCGGCGTTCTTCTTCACACGAACCTCGGGCGGGCGCCGATGGATGCCGCCCTCCTCAATGACGCCGCGCGCCTCGCGGGCGGCTACTGCAACCTCGAGTTCGACCTCGACGCGGGCGAACGCGGCGATCGCAGCGTGCATTGCGGTCGGGTGCTCTCCCGCATCACGGGCGCCGAAGACGCCGTGGTGGTGAACAACAACGCCGCTGCAATGGTCCTGCTGCTCGGCGCCGTTGCTGGCGGGCGACAGGCCATCGTCAGCCGCGGAGAGCTGATCGAGATCGGCGGCAGCTTTCGTCTCCCAGAGATCTTTCGAACGTCCGGCGTAACGCTGGTAGAGGTGGGGGCCACGAACAGGACCTACCTCCGTGACTATGCGAGCGCCATCGGTCCGGAGACGGCGCTCTTGCTCAAGGCGTCCCGCAGCAACTTCGAGATGGTGGGCTTCACAGCGGACGTCGATGCCAGCGCCCTCGCTGGCCTTGCACGCGAGTCCGGTGTGCTCTCGGCCTGGGACGTCGGCTCCGGCTGCTTCGTCGACCTCCGAGCCTATGGACTCGACTGTCTTACCACCCAGAGCGCCGTCGCGTCGGGCGTCGACCTCGTCGCGGTGAGCGGCGACAAGCTCCTGGGCGGTCCGCAGGCGGGTATCGTCCTCGGCAAACGAGTAGCCATCGCTCGCTTGAAGTCGCATCCGCTCATGCGCGCCTTCCGGTGTGACAAGTTGACGCTCGCCATCCTCGAACAGACCTTGCTTGCGGTCGATCGTGGTATCCACGAGCGTCGCCTCCCGCTCTTCAAGATGCTCGCACTCTCCGTGACCGAGCTCGAACATCGAAGCGCGGCGCTCATCGACGCCCTCGGCGGTCCCGATGCGGGAGGGCGCGCACGTCTGGAGGCGGTGGCTACCTCGGGACGCGTGGGTGGCGGGACCCTTCCCACCGCGGTCGTCTCGAGTTTTGGTGTTCGAGTGCGTGCACGTCACGTCGGTGCCGAGTCTCTCGCTGCTCGATTGCGCACCGGAGTTGCGCCCGTCGTTGGGCGCCTCGAGGATGGCGCCGTGCTCCTCGACCTGCGTACCGTCCTCGAGAGCGACCTCTCGGACCTCCACCTGGCCATCAACGCAGCTCTGACGACCGAGGGACGACGCGCCGCGACAGGCGCGTAAAAATCGTTGCGATTACGAGACATTACGTCATGGCCCGAGCAGTGGTTGGAACACCAGGGTGAGTTTCTGGCGCGGATGTGACGGTCATGGTACGCGCAGGTGTCCAAACTCGGGGAGACCGTCATGCGCACTCGATTCCGCGCCCAGTTAGTCAGGATTACACTCACGGTCAGCACGACCCTGCCAGGCTTCGGCTGTGGTGGTGAGGGGGGCGGTGGTGAGGCAGTGGCGGACCCATGGTTCGTCGAGTCCGCTCCAGAGCCGTCCGTTCTCGATATGCCGCCGGGCGCCATCCCGCCGATTGACGACGAGCCCACAGCCGTCGCACAAGGAGGCGAGGGCGGTGACTCGGAGCGAGTCGATCCGTTCGCTGAGGTGCCGACGGGTGACCGCGACGAAGCCCAGCCGCTAGCGCCGTCTGAAGAGGTCGCCGCTGACGGGGGGCGCTCGGTCGACATCGTCGTGGAGCGAAACGAGAGCCTTAAGCTCTACTCGGAATGGGCAGGCGTGCCGGAGCCCGATCTGCTCCCAAATGGTGGACTGACTCGTCCGAGGCTCCGAGCGGGGCAACGGCTGTCCCTGCTCCTCACGCCGGACGCCTACCGGCGCTTCACAGACGGCCGCGACAAATACCGGCTAGAACGCGAGCGCGAGTTCCTGCAGCGCTTCGAAGTCGAGCGTCTCGAAGCGCACACCGTCGCAAAAGGCGACAACGTCTGGAAGATCGCCAACAAGCACGGCGAAGTCCCGGTATGGGTGCTGAAGCGCTTCAACCGGAACGTCGATCTTGAACACCTCAAACTCGGCGATGTGGTGTTGGTCCCCGTCCTGAACCAAGTCGCGCCGCCCGGCAAGAAGGCAGGAGAGATGATCTGGGACCTCGACGCGGAAGCCGAGGCCATGCGTCGCCACCGTGATCAAGAGAAGCCCGCTAACGTGGCCGTGACCGTCCCGGGCACCAAAGCAGAGAAGCCTCTCCCCGCCGGCACGACCGTCAAGGTCAAGCGCGGAGAGACGATGGGACTCTATTCGCAGTGGAGCAGCGTCCCCGTCGCGACGATCCGTCGAATGAACCCCGGGATCGGCGGCAAGGGCCTTCAGCTCGACCAACTCGTGCGCATCCCCATGACCGACGCTCGTTTCGTCGAGTTCGTTCAGCTGCGTAGCCAGTTCCACGGCGATCTGATGAAGGGCGAGGTCGACGAAGCCAGCGCCCCGGAAGAGCGAAACGAAGACGCGGGTCTACCGATCTACGGCAAGGGCGTGAAGCTCGTCCGCCATGCGGTGAAGCGCGGCGAGACGCTGGCGCAGATTGCGCGCAACTACAAGGTTACGGTCAAGGCCATCAAGGCGGCCAACCCGAACCGCTCCTGGAAGCGACTCGATCCCGGAGACACACTCAAGGTGCCGGTCATCAAGCAGCGCTGACGGCTGAGCCTGGGGCCGATGGGCGACTACGCCGTCCGCTTCGCGACCTTCTCTCGCAGCGCGACGGCCACCCCCGGCGGCACGAGGTCGTCGATGTTGCCACCTAGCGCCGACACCTCCCGCACGAGCGATGAGCTCACGTAGAAGTCAGCGCCCGTCATGAGAAATGCGGTCTCCATCGAGGGATAGAGATGGCGGTTCATGTTCGCCATTTGAAACTCGTACTCGAAGTCAGCCACCGCTCGGAGCCCGCGGATTACGAGGTTGGCGCCTGCAGTTCTCGCGTAGTCGACGAGCAGGCCCTCGAAAGCGTCCACTTTCACGCGCGGGTCGTGGTCGAAGGCACCGAGGATGAGCTCGGTCCGCTCTTCAATAGTGAAGAGGCCCGCTTTTCTGGGGTTCTTCGCGATGAGTACCGTCAGCCCGCCGAAGAGCGACAGCGCCCGACGCGCGATGTCGATGTGCCCGTTCGTGATCGGGTCAAACGAGCCCGGATAGATTGCCGTCACCAAGGCCGTCTCCTTCCGCGATAGGCCCGCGCTCTTCGTCGGCCTCGTCTTCAGCGTACACCGCGATCTGCGCCGCTCCATAGTTTCGCTGTGACGTTCGCCGAAAGCGGCCGACTCGAAGCGGGAGTGACGCGCCCGTGCGGGCTTCATAGATGAGACGCGCCTCCGGTGCAGCAAGCGCCGCCATTGCCTCCAAGAGCGGCGCGGCTTCGTCGAGGTCATAAGGTGGGTCGCAGAAGAGGAGTTGGAATCGGTCCGTGAGCTTGGGCAGCAGACGTTGCGCAGAGCCGCGGTGGATGATCACTCGCTCATCGACCTCGAGCGCCCGCGCGTTCAGGTCGAGAGTGCGACAACAGACCGGCTCGAGCTCGACGAAGACCACGCGCGCCGCCCCGCGTGATAGCGCTTCGAAGCCATAGGCGCCCGAGCCTGCGAACGCGTCGAGGACGACGGCGTCCTCGAGCAACGGGCCCAGCATCGACATCACCGCTTCGCGCGTGCGTTCGGTAGTGGGCCTCAAGTCGCGCTTCGGTACGGCCAATACGCGGCCACCGAATTCACCGGCGACGATCCTCACGGCGCTTCCTCAGGAGCGTGTATCAACAGGGATGGGGCCCAGTCTGGGCCGGGCATGACTCCGAGGAGCTCCACGACAGTCGCCGCCACGTTGGCGAGCCCTCCAGTTCGGAGGGTGACACCCGCCGGCGGCGGCCAGAGATAGAGCGGGACTGGCGCTAGAGAGTGGCTCGTGCAGGGGATCGGTGAGCCAGCGTGATCTCGCAAGAACTCGCCCCGCTTGTTCCGTTTCCACATTTCATCTGCGTTGCCATGGTCGGCGGTGCAGATGAGGGTCCCGCCGAGCTCTTGGAGCCCCGCCATGAGCCGTCCGAGAGCGAGGTCGACGGCTTCCACGGCGATGATGGTCGGGTCAAGCGCCCCGGTGTGACCGACCATGTCGCCATTTGGTAAGTTGATACGGAGGAGGCGGTACTCGCCAAGTCGCAGTGCCTCCAGGGTCGCGTCGGTGATCTCTGCCGACTTCATCCACGGTCGCTCGTCGAAGGCCCCGAGATCACTCTTGATCTCGCACCAGACGTCGAGTGCCGGGTCGATGGGGTCGGCACGGTTGCCGTTCCAGAAGTACGTGACGTGGCCGAACTTCTGGGTCTCGCTGCAGGCCCACTGCCGAACGCCCGCAGCGATAAGCGTCTCTGTGAGCGTGCCATCGATGACCGGGGGTGTTACGAGAAAGCGGCAAGGTACGCCGCGGTCCCCGTCATACTGCATGAGCCCGGCGAAGATGGTTTTGGGCACGCGGACGCGCTCGAAGCCCACGAACTCGGCTCCTGCTTCGAAGGCCGACGACAGTTGCATGGCCCTGTCGCCTCTGAAGTTGAACAGGACCACGCTGTCACCGTCGACGATGGGCGAGCCTTCTCCCACGACGAATGGCGGGAGGAGCTGATCGGAGATGCCGGGGGATGCCGCCCGTGCCGAGAGGATCGCGGCCGATGCGCTGGCGTAGTGTTCGCCGTCGGCCAACACGTGGGCGCGCCAGCCGCGTTCGACGATTCGCCAGTCCGATTCGTACCGGTCCATGGTCACGAACATTCGACCGCCACCGCTGGCGATGCTCGCGTCAACGCCCTGCGCTGCGACCTCAGCCAGCACGCCTTCGAGCCTCTCGACGTATTCGAGCGCCGAGCCGTCTCGGACGTCTCGACCATCGAGCAAGATGTGAACTCGGAGACGCTTCTTGCCGGCAGATGCAGCCGAACGGAGCATGGCATGCAAGTGCCGCTCATGGCTGTGGACGTTGCCGTCGGACAGGAGGCCGATGAAGTGAACCGTCTTGCCGGTGAGCACCTCCTGCCAAGCGGCGGCCCGGAAGAGATCACCCGACTCGACCGCGCGCTCTACGAGAGTGGCACCTTGATCGAAGACGCGCCCCGCGCCGAGTGCGTTGTGTCCGACCTCGGAGTTGCCCATGTCGTCGTCGCTCGGCAGCCCGACGGCACGGCCATGGGCGACCAGCCGTGTTCGGAGCGCCTCCACCGCAAGCCGGTTGAGGGTAGGCGTGTGCGCCAACGTCACCGCGTTGCCACCATCGCTCGGGCCGATCCCGATGCCGTCCATGACGACCAGGAGGAGCGGGCCTGAGATGAGGGGGGTGGTCATGCGCAGGACCTTCGAGTCAAGGGAGAGTAGGGAGCACTACTTCTACGCCTTTCGTTACGGGCGTGGCAGGTTCATTGCGCCCGAGACGGCCGCCGCGAAGCGGTCTGCCAGACGGCCGAGGCCGCGTCGCCGCAACTTGAGCCGATAGAAAGGGCGGGCCAGCGAGACGCCCGTGACGGGGATGGCGCATAGGAGCCCGGCCAAGACCTCCCGTTCCACAGTGAGACCACTGAGGAGAGAGACACCATGACCGTCGATGATGGCAGTCTTGATGGCCTCGGTGTTACCGAGGCACATGCGGGCCGTCGCAAAGACCCCAACGCCAGCGAGACGGTTCTCGACGACCTCGCGGGTCCCGGAGCCGGGCTCTCGCAGGATGAGCGCTTGCCCTGAGAGCGCAGCGACCGGTACCGAAGGGTGCTGTGCAAATGGGTGGTCGTGGCGACAGACTAGCTTCAAGTGGTCCGTCGCAAGCTCTTCTACCTCGATGTCCGGGTGTTGGCATCGTCCCTCGATGAACCCGAACTCGAGGTCGCGCCGTGCGACTCGATGGACGACGTCGGCGCTATTGCCAATCCAAAGCTGCACCTCGGTGTTCGGGTTCTGTGCGGTGAATTGGCCCATGATCGAGGGCAAGACGTAGTTTCCGATCGTGGTAGAGGCCCCAATGGCGAGAGTGCCTGAGAGCGGTCCGGAACCCCCGTCGATGAGCTCCGAAGCGTCGGTGCAGGCGGCTAAGATACGCTCCGCGCCCTCTAGGAAGCGTAGACCACTCGCGCTCAGCTCCAGAGGTGTGCTACCTCGACGCACCAACTCCGACCCGAGCCGCCGCTCCAGTTCACGAAGCGCTTGACTCACCGCAGGCTGCGTCACGCCGAGGTCGGCGGCGGCTTCCGTGATGGAGCCGCGCGCTGCGACAGTTAGAAAGACACGGAGTTGCTGGAGCGTGAACGGGAGCGGCTCGGTCATAGGGGAATCTTATTTCTAGTTCAACAAGAATTCAATTCAATTCATGGAGTTCTTCGGGTACCTTCTCGCCATGTATCGATACTCGCCGATGGATCTTCAGTTTGTGAACGAGAGAGTCGCGGAGTTTCGCGACCAGGTGCGCCGTCGCAACGCGGGGGAGCTGTCGGAAGACGAGTTTCGACCGCTACGCCTGATGAACGGCCTCTACATGCAGCGCCACGCGTACATGCTGCGAGTCGCGATCCCCTATGGGTTCCTGAACTCGACCCAGATGCGCAAGCTCGGCGCCATCGCAGAGAAATACGACCGTGGATTCGGGCACTTCACCACCAGGCAGAACCTACAATACAACTGGCTCAAGCTCGAGGAGGTGCCGGATCTCCTTCAGGAGCTCGCTGACGTCGAGATGAACGGAATCCAGACCAGCGGCAACTGCGTTCGCAACATCACGAGTGACCCCTACGCGGGCGTCGCACGCGACGAACTGCTCGACTGCCGACCTTACTGCGAGATCCTTCGTCAATACGTGGCGTTGCATCCCGAGTTCATGTACCTGCCGCGCAAGTTCAAGATCGCCTTCTCGGGCGCGACTGAAGACCGAGCTGCTACAGAGTTCCACGACATCGGGATCAAGGCCGTACACGGCCCGAGTGGCGAGCTCGGATTTCAGGTGCTCGTGGGCGGCGGACTCGGCCGCACGCCACGAATTGGGCAGGTCGTCCGAGAGTTTCTACCGCTCGAAGACCTGGTCAGCTACACCGAAGCCATTTTGCGGGTCTACAACCTGCATGGTCGGCGCGACAACAAGTTCAAGGCCCGCATCAAGATCCTCGTGGGCGCTCTCGGGATTGACGAGTTCCGCAGGCAGGTCGAGGCCGAATGGGCCCCCATTGCGGGTGAGAAGCTCGACGAGGAGCGGGTCTCCGCCGTGGTCCGTCAGTTCAACGATGTCGTCTTTGACGTCACTGCCGCGACCGACCAACGCTTCCGTGAGCGAGCGCTCACCGACACCTCGTTCCGACGTTGGATCGAGCGCAACGTGAAGCCACACCGGGTGCCCGGTTACAACGTCGTACTCGTATCGCTCAAACGGCCGAAGATCGCACCGGGGGACGTCTTCACGCACGAGTTCGACGCGCTCGCCGACCTGATGGATCGCTATAATCAGGGGTACTGCACCGCACTCTACAACCAGAACGTTTGCCTCCAGTACGTCCGAAACGCCGATCTGGAGGCCGTCTACGACGCCCTCGCGACCCTCGGCATGGCGACCGGCAACATGGGGACCATTCAGGACCTCATCTGCTGCCCTGGTCTCGACTTCTGTTCGCTCGCCAACGCGTCGTCGATCCCCATCGCCAAGCAGCTCATCGAGCGCTTCGCTGACCTCGATGAGGCGTACGAGTACGGGACTGTCGACATCAAGATGAGCGGCTGCATCAACGCGTGCGGCCACCACCACGTGGGCGACATCGGCATCCTTGGCATCGACAAACATGGCGCTGAGTTCTACCAGATCGCCATTGGCGGCTCGCCGGGGACTGGCCCAGGCGATCCGGCATCGCTTGCTGAGATCATCGGTCCTGCCGTAGCCCTCGACGCGGTCATCGACACGGTGGAGCGCATCATGGACCACTACGTCGAGGTCCGCCGTGGCGCCGAGTCCTTCCGGGATGCCGTGCGCCGTGTTGGCGTCGCCGACTTCAAGCAGTATCTGGCGGGGGTGACGGCGTGACCGACGAGACCAAGACCGGCAAGGATGGCACCGGCGTTGCCAAGCAGCGCACGGAGACCGTCATACGGCCCGAGTCCATGATCCTCGACAAAGCGATCGTGGCGTCGTTCACAACGCTTCTCCTCGAGCCCGACCCGGGCGCGGCAGCCGGCCCCGGCACGTGCATTCCGCTCGTTGGGTGGCTCGAGCGACGTGACGCCGGCCTGGACCTGCGTGGTATCGGGGTCATCGCAAACGGCGCCGACGACCTTGCGGGGCTTGAAGCGCACCTGATGGATGTCCCCGTCATTGCCCTGCAGTTCCCAGTCTTCAGCGACGGGCGCGCCTACAGCCACACCTATCGTTTGCGCAAGACCTGGCGCTACCCGGGCCCTATCATCGCGTTCGGCGATGTTCTTCGCGATCAGCTCCTCTACATGAGCCGAGTCGGCATCAATGGCTTCTACATGCGGGCGGACCAGAAGCTCGAGGAGTCGCTCGCCGCGTTCCGCCTCTATTCTGCGTATTATCAGTACAACGACGTCGCGCGCTGAAGGGCGAACGTGGAGTCCGGAAAAGGGCTCCCAGATAGCCGCAAAGCCGCAGATGTAGAGCCGTCGATCTGGGCAGCGACGTCTTCGACCTTGGAGTCGTGGAGTCGGTAGACGGCCTTCGGCCCGATTACCAGTAGAGTGGACAACCACTGCACGCGCGTCTCCCTCGCCCACGGCTGCTTTCGAGCCGATCACGGACGCTCCCAAGCGCCACTTGGGTCACCCCCCCAGAAGTTAGCGCCCACGCCTCGCGGGCAACTGCGTGAACCCGCTGTCCGACTGGCCTGCCTCCTCCTCCCGCTCCTGGTGTTGCGCGAGACCGTACGGGCGGCCGGGAGAGCCCGTGGCGCACCGGTCGCGGCGGACTCAGCGAAGGCCGAAGGCCAACTACGTCGGATCTAGGGGAAGTGGGAGGGGAGGGCGCGTCGCAGCCGGGGACTAGCCCGGGTTGAACACGAAGGGCCACTGCACGATGCAGACGCCGCCTTCGGGTTTGGCGAACTGCATGCGGCGGACGACGCCGAGGACACAGTTGCCGACAGCGCCGTCTGAGACGGTGTTCGCGCTGAGAGAGGCCTGCGTCACACGTCCGTCGACACCGATGGTCCAACGGGCAGTGAGCTTGCCGGCGAGATTCGCGTTCACCTGGAGGCGCGCCTCATAGCAAGCGCGGATCGCGTTGGCTCGCGAGCGAACGACGGATGAGATGTTCTCTTTCTTGCAGAAGCCGGCGCTCTGGCCCGAGCCGACGTTGATCTTGCCGACCTTCTTCATGCCCTTCGTGCCGAGTCCGACGCCCGTTCCGAGACCACCGCCACCAGCGTCGATTTTGCCGAGTCCGTGGATGCGGCCGAAGCCGCCGTCGCCGCCGCCACCGCCGCCAGTGCCGCGGAAGCCCATGCCGCCTGAACCGCCGCCCATGACGAACTCCGTACCGGAGCCCGCCATAGCGATGGCCAGCTTGCTCGAGAGCGAGTTGGTGTTCGCGGCGAGGATGTTCGACATGGCCTGCATCTGCTGAAACTTCTGGGACGAGAGGATGTCGACGAGGCCAACCTTCTTCGGGTCGATCTTGTCCACCATGCGGCCTTCGTTCTTGGGGACCTTCGACTCGATCTGGTCCGGGATGTCCGGATCGCCGAACTTGCCCTCTTCATTGTCGGCCTGCTTCGAAGGGTCCATCTCCTCGTCGAGCTCTTCTTCCTTCTCCTCTTCCTCTTCCTTCTCCTTCAGCAGGGCGAGGGCCTCCGCGTCGACCAGCATGTCTTTCTTCTTCTGCTCGGCGAACTGGTAGGGGTCGAAGGTTGGGTCGTACTTGTGACAGAGGTATGCGACAAACGAGAGAACGGTGAAGACCGCAAGGACCGCCGCCGTGCCGAGCCAAGTCTCCATGCCGACGCCACCACTGCCAGTCGCACCGGGCTGCACGAACTGAAACAGCACCTGCAGGTCGTCGAACTCGAACTTGCCCCAGTCGTTCGGACCGAGGCGAATGGTCTTGGTGGCCGCACCGCCGAGCTCTTCCTCGACCGACTTGCGCTGTCCGCCGATCTCGAGCGTGCCCCTGAGGCCCGTCTTGAGGTTCAGGTCGTATGCCCCACTGATGTTGTGAGAGCGGAACATATGGTAGCGCTTGTCGAGAACTGGCGAAGGGACGATGAGGCCATCGTGGGCGTCGCTCCCGACTTCGATGTCGCGCGGCTCAACGAGCAGGTGCTGCCGCACGACCGACCCGTTCCAGAGGAGCGAGACCCGGAAGAGCTTCGAGCCGCTCCGCCACGTCTTGACGGCCGAGGCGATGAAAGTCGCGCCGATCAGCATCAGGGCGGCGCCGCAAAACGTGTACCAAAAGCCAGGGCCGAGTGGCAGGCGATGGGTCGCCATCTTGGCGAGGATCGCCGCATCCACGCCCGCGGGGGGGAACTTTCCGATGGACACCCAGTTGATGATGAGGAGGGTAACCACCGAGAGTGCACTGAGGAGGGTGACCGACGAGAGAATACGCCGGCGGAGCACGATAGCCAGCACGGCGGACAGCCCTCCGAGGGCGGCAGCAGCGACTACCGAGTTGCCGAGGGGAAGGCTAGTCGCCATGATCCCGTCGCTCAGCTCGGTAGGGGTAAACCAGGGGCCGACGAAGCAGCCGGCGATGGCACCTGCCGCACCAATCACCGCAATCAGTAGTCCTAGCAGCATGTGCTTCTCCTCAGGTCCGCGACATCGAGCTTCGGGTGCCCGAATCGCAGTAATTGTAGCCTATTCAGGTGCCGCGGACTTGGCCTCGATGGCCAAGTTGATGCGCTGGAAGCCATTGTCGGCTGCCGCCATCATGACGCGGGTGATCGCGAGGTATTTCACGCTCGAGTCGGCCTGGATGATGATCTGCCCTGGATCATCCTTCTTGTCGGGGTTCGCCTTCAGGAACTCGTCGCGCTTCTCTGCGAGCTTATCGGCGAGGGGGCCCACGACGAGCTTCGAATCGACGTTCTCGTTGGACAGGTTGTTCATCTCCTCCGGGTCCTTGTCGCCAAGGAGAACCTCACCCTCGAGCTTCAGCTGGAGGGGCGAGATCTGAATCAGCACCGCTTTCTCGAGGTCGGAGAAGTTCACGGCCTTCGGGATCTTGATGTTCTTGTCTGCGGCGAGGATGTCGCCCGACGCGTTGAAGAGCATCATGAGGAAGGTCACCAGAACCGTGAACATGTCGATCATCGCGGTCAGGTTGAGATTCGCGATGACGGAACGCCCACCCTTGCCGGAAAGGTTCTTCTGAATCTTCGGAATGGTGATGTATTTGAAGAGGCGGCGCCCCGGTTTGCCGATCGCCATGGCTCAGCCCCCTACCGGCGCGCCGGTGATCGCCGCAACGAGCGGTACCATCGGCGAGTCGGTCTCCATGTTGATGACGATGCCTTCGAGCCCAATGCCGCGAACGGCGTCCATGGTGCCGACGACGTCGTCGTATCTCATCCCGTAGCGTGCTCCGATGATGATGGAGTTGTGCTTGCTCTCGATTTTGATCACGGCTTTCGGGTTCTTCGGGTCCGGCGTCTCCTTCACCTTCGGTGGAAGCGCCTTTTGAAGCTCCGTCAGCTTCTCGACGAGTTTGGCGTACGGAAGCTTGCCCTCTTCACGGCGAATCACCACCGGTACCGGCGTGAACGGCTTCACGGGGTTGTCGTTGGTGACCATGAACGAATAACCCGCTGTGTCGATGAAGAGCGCGATGTCCTTCGGCGGCTCCTCCGGCTTCTCCGGATTGGTGGATGCCTTCGGAAGTGGGCTGTCGATGTCGATTTTCGCCAGCTTGTTCCAAACGACCGTGAGCATCAGGAACGACAGCAGGCAGCTCATCATGTCGATGAACGGCACTAGGTTGATGTCGACATCCAGGTTCCGTTTGCCTCCGGCTCCCGGTATTGATGCGCCGCCCATGGGGTACCTCGTGATGTTGTCGTCGCAGACGTGGCCTACAACGCGCTTCAGTTCATGTTACCGCGGCCGCTGGCGACTGCCGGCGACCCATGCACGGCTTCCCGTGCGCGAGGTCGACACTTCCCAGATGAGGGCTGGGGTGTGCCCGAACCAGCAAGGCCTCAGGCGGCCTTCTCGCCGTTCTTGACCATGTTGCGGTTGGTCACGATGAGGTTCATCACGCGCACGGCACCCTCGTGGATGTCGTCGACGAGACCCTGCGTACGACCCTGGAGGATCGAGAAGCAGAGCAGCGCGAACACGGCCACGAAGAGTCCCATAAACGTGCAGTGGAGCGCCTCGGAGATACCTTCGGCGAGTGCCGCGGCCTTGTCCGTTGAGCCACCGCCGGCGGCGCCGAACGACGCGATCATGCCCTTGATGGTCCCGAGGAGCCCGAGCAGAGTCGCCACGTTCGCGAGCATGGCCAAGTAAGCCGTGCGCTTTTCGATGCGCGGAAGCTCTCGGAGAGCCGCCTCGTCCATCGCCGCCTGAACTTCGTCGTCGTTCTTCGTCGCCTTCGACACGCCCGCGTGAATGATGCGCGAGAGGGGGAAGTTCTCGGTCTGGCACTGCCGAGCGACCTTGTCGAGGTTACCCGACAGAATCATGCCCTCGAGACCTCGAATGAAGCTGTTGCTGTTCGTGCCGGCCTGGAAGTACAGGACCACGACCCGCTCGATCAGGATCATCAAGGACAACACGAGGCAGATCATGATCATCCACGCGATTATCCCACCGACCTTGAAGAACTCGGTCATAAACTCGGTTACGCCTTCCATGTCCGCTCAGCCTCCACGCGTTCAGATTCAGCTTTCGACCTAAGGTCGGATTTCCCCCGATGCGCCCGCACCGGAGAGGTCATTCGAGGCTGAGGACCGTTACCGGTGCCCCGAAATTTTGACCGCGAAGGCTTACCAAGCCGTGTGGTCTGACGTCAACACCCCACCTGGCATTTGGGCGTCGAAGTCGTCGATGGTGGGCGATTGTGGCGCTTGGTCGCTTCCGGAACGCCGTCCAAACGGGGTTTACGGATTTTTGTGCCGTGGCGAAAATCGTCGGCGCTCGAGGCGGTCCATGGTGTGAGGGGGGCGCACCACGCTCCTAGTGCCACCCTGCTAGTAGCTCCTGAACGTTGACCACGGCGATGAAGGCCTTAGTCTTGGGCCATGTCCGACCCCACTTCGTCATCTCCCGATTCCAAGAAGCTCCCTGACGGTTCCAAGTCAACGACGGGTGCGCCTGTCGAAGGTGAGATGCCGCCGCTGCGTGAGGACGAGCTCAACATCCCGCCGTCGGCACTCGCCGCGTTCGACCGGGCGCGAGACTCTCGTTCGGGCCGCATGTCCATCATGAAGGGGCCCATGACGCTGATCCTCTTCGGCGTTGCGCTGCTTGGCATCTTCGTCTGGTTTTTCGGCGACTACACGAACCTGCGCGAGAGCAAGTTCAAAGAGCCCAAGATCTTCGACATCAACGTCGACGGGGCCGTCGTGTCTCAGAACAACTTCCCGGACGTCGCCAACAGCGTCGTTCGGGTCCCCGCCGGTGCGAAGGTGTCGGTCACCTGTGAGAGCACGTGGTCGGTCAAGGTCGTCCGCTTCGAGGCGAAGCTGGGAGGGGCTCAAGAGGCCAGCGATCAATGTCGCTTCACCATCGACGCGCCCCTGAAGCCAGGTGAACGAAAGCAGATTGCCCTCGCGATGATCGAGCGTGAGACCGGAGAGAAGCTCGATCTCGAATCGCTCGAGATCATCGCCACGATCCCGGAGCCGATGGTCCGAATCACCCATGTCATCGGCACCGAGGCGCGGGCGCCGGGCGAAGGGCAGAGCTTGTACGTGACCCACGAAGCCAAGCTGCTCGGTAAGGTATGGCTCATGAAGGAGCCGAAGGAAGCAGGCGAGCTCGTCATCGGAATCCTGACGCGTCGGGCCGACGATCCGACCGGATGGGTCGTCGCGATGGACGGGCAAAGCCAAGGGGCGAGGCCGATCTTCGCCACTCTCGAGCCCTACCGAAAGTTCGGCGAGGACGGTCGCGCGTACTACTTCCACACCGAAGACATGGTCGAGTTCGGCGAGAAGGCCGACGCGAACATCATCTACAAGGCCGTCGCCGTCGTGGCACGGAAGGCCGATCTCGAGATGCTGGCAGCACGTTCGTGGCAGGCTGGACGCGAAGGTGAGCCCATGAAAGCTCGCGGCGTTACCTTGAAGGAAGCGAAGGCGCTCGCGTGGAACGGGCTCCTGTCCGAAGATCTTCGGCTCGTGCGGCTCGGCCCGGGTCAATCGGCCCCTCGCCCCGTGAAATGGGGCGGCACCTGAACGAGAGCGCGCCCGTCGACCGACGCCAGGACGGCGCTCTCACCGCGACTTGCGATTGAGGTGTGAGAAACGGCGCATCCTGCGTTGACGTGTCGCAAAGCCTGAGGCTAGCATCTCGCGTTCATCGCGCCCGCCGCGCGGCTTCGAGACGCCCCCAATAAGGGAGTCGCTGAGCCACGAAAGCGGCGCGACTGCCCGAGAAGGGCGGTGACGGGTCTCGGAGTTCGAGCCTACAGCCGCCAGCTACAGCGGAGGACGAGCGGACGATGGCGGGTGGCAATCGAGTCAGTCTCAGTAAGGGGTCATCCGGCGAGGTCGCCGACTCGGCGAAGCTCACCGAGAAGCTCGTCGAGTCGATGGTCCGCGCTTACCCCGCGGAGGTCACGCCAGAGGAGCGTGAGCTAGTCGACGTCGTGGACAAGGCGATTCGCCCAAGCAAGATGAGCACAATCGCCATCGTGCTTGGGCTCGTCATCCTAGGTGCCGGGTTAGGGGGTTACTTCTGGGTCAACGGTGACAAAGGTCAGTACGGCGACCTCGGCGAGCTCTCAGAGATGGGAGGGCACACCGGTCTTCGCGAGAAGTGGTACTTCTTCTGGGAAGGCAAGCTCGCGCACGAATACCGCGACCGAGCCGAAGCGTCTTACGACCGCGAAGAGAAGAAGGACAAGATGACGCTGAATCGTTACGGCGACATCACTCTCTTCTACTCGCCTCGCGACTCACGCGTGAAAGTCACGAAGGTCATGTACACGGAGACCGCCGACGAGTTCGTCGAACGCTACATTCGCGGCGGTGCCGACAAACGTAAAGATCCGACGAGGGAAGAGCTGACCTCGATCGGGGCCAAGACCGCAGAGCTCAAGGAAGACCAGTACTTCCAGAACCTTCCGGTCAAATTCCTGCCCGTGGTCGAGCGCAATGACGTGAAGCAGATGCAGATGATGATGACCTACGAGTACGAGCTCGAGGTCACCCATGTGAACGCGTCCGGTAAGCAGGACTACAAGCCACGCAAGTACCTACTGCACTCGCCCTTCAGCTATCATCCGCCGCCGGAAGGCTGGACGCCGCTCCGCTTCCAGGACCAGGGCGGCGGCATGTTCCGTGCGCCGTTCCACGGTGCCGACTTGGTACCCGAACCGTCGATCTTCATGTGCACCTACGCAGAGGTGTCTTTCAACGCGCGGTGCGACTTCGAGTGGCAGAGCCGCCCGGCGGTCGAGGGCGAGCCAGATCGTCCGAAGCTGTCCGACGCCGAACTTCCGTCGTTCAAGGAGGGCTTGGTCATGCAGTTCTCAGGGCTTCCGCCCGACGAGTGGATGGCTCGCGTCGAGGAGTTAAAGAACTACAAGGAGGATCCGGAGGCCTGGGCTCACGCTCAGGAGATGGCCGGATGGACCGAGCAGATGATACCGACCGCGCTCCCCGGTTGCGTGTGCTCCATCGAAGTCGAGGAGCCATCGAAAGACGACCCGAAGAAGATGGTCAAGGTCCCGAAGCAGCTCAAGATCGACCAGTGTCCGCTCTTCAAGCTGCAAGAGAAGAACCTGATGCCCGACGGCGTGACCCCGGTGTTGCCCGACCAGAACAAGGCGTACTGCAAGGACTACAAGCCGCCTGTCTGAGTTCCTAGCTGACCGGGGTGGCCTCGTCACCCCCGTCTGTCCTCCTTCGCTGCGGCGAAGGCCTCCCTCAGAGGGTCGGACAAAATGGAGATTGAGCGTACGCCGCGCCGGTCGGGGGTGTGGGGGGCGACCCCCACCCGCAAGCGCATCTACTGCCGATGCAGTCACTTGGCGCCGATAGGCGCGTACTCGAGCGACGACGACGGGCTCAAAGCCCTTCTAGGAACGAGAGCAAGTGGATGCTAGAAAATTGCCGGCGAACGCCAATCAGAGTTTTGACCGACCCTCTCAACGCCCCCGAAAATCGTATTTGCCCGAACAGGCCGGTCAG
>CANMLD010000078.1 GCA_947498315.1 Pseudomonadota bacterium
CGTCAGGAGCTGGGTCTCGAGTTCGCCCTGCCCACTCGTGTCGACGCCGGCGGCATCCTGGTCATCGGCCTCGACACCGGCGGCAGCGTCCTCTACACGCCCCACCAGATCCAGTTCGGTGCCAGCTACCGCATCGCGCCTATCAAGATCACGGTCGCCGCCGAGCTCGACTACGCGTTCTGGGAGAAGGCGCCCGACCCGTCCCCGCGCGTCGGAGTGACCGTCGGGGGCAAACTCATCGATGCGGTGGGCCTCGAAGGCGCCCTCGACATCGACGGCGACAAGTCGGTCTCTCTCGGCTTCCACGACACCGTGACCTCGCGCGTCGCCCTCGAGTGGGAGGCCCTGCCGTGGCTCGACGTCCGCGCTGGCTACGCCTTCCGCCCGTCCCCAGCGCCAAAGGCCACGGGCGCCTACAACTACCTCGACAACGACGTCCACACGATCGGCTTCGGCCTCGGCTTCACCTTCCTCGACCCCCTCTCCGTTCACGACCGCCCCATCGGCGTCTCGCTCGGGACCCAGATCGGCGTCCTGCCCAAGCGCACGGTGGTCAAGGCGTCCCGCAACGATCCGGTCGGAGATCTGGAACACGGTGGGGTGCTCTACAGCTTCAGCCTGTCGATTTCGCATTCGTACTGAGCCCACACGCTCGTTCGGGGCGGCTGGACAACTGCTGAAGCCACGGCCATCCTAGAGTGATGAACCCCGAATCAGCCAAGCACGACGACGAGATCGACGTGGACGTCTCGGGACTCATTACCGAGGACGACACTCCCGTGGACAACCTCTACTCGGAGAAGCAGCAACGCCTGCTGGTCGGGGTACTACACGCCTCGTGGCGCCCACCCCGAGTCGACCCAGACCTGCCGCGTCCCTTCGTGGCGTTCGCCAACGTAGGCCTCTTCGACCGTCCACGGAACGACGCGCTCGTCCCCGACGTCCTCGTGAGCCTGGACGCGGAGCTCCCGGACGACGTCTGGGAGAAACGCCACCGGTCGTACTTCATCTGGGAATACGGCAAGGTGCCTGACGTCGTGGTCGAAGTCGTGTCGAACCGGGTCGGCGACGAGCTGAGCCGCAAGCGTAGCCGCTACGCCCGCATGCGAATCCCGCACTATGTCGTGTGGGACCCCGACGCCCAGCTCGGCGAACGTCAGTTGCACGTCTTCCGCCTCGAGGGCGACGTCTACCGCGTCATCCCGGTGAAGGACGGCACACCGTGCCAGCTCACGGGCGCTCACCTTGGACTAGGGCTCTGGACCGGACCCTTCGAAGACCGCGAAGACAAGTGGCTCCGGTGGTTCGACGCGAACGGTGCGCTCCTACCGACCAGCGACGAGCTCGCGAGGGCGGCGGAGGCGCGGGCGGACGCGGCAGAATCGCAGCTCGCTGCGCTTCGAGCACGGCAGCAGGAGCTGGAGACGTTGGTCGCACGGCTGAAGAGTGCTGAGGCCGCCAAGCCTGAGGGTTGATCAACGCTGATCGAGCTGCGATGCTCATTCGTGAAGACTTCGCTCAGAGCAGAGGGTGGATTTGGGCTACCGCGTTTCAGAGTACTCGAGAGACGAACTGCGAAGAGTGTCCCTCCCCGGAAATGCGGTCTCGACCCTCTTCTGGGTCGTCCCATTGGGCCGCTGGGACACGGGTCACCTGGACCAATGGTGGCGCCTCTTCACGACGGGGGACGGCACCTGCCGCCAGCTGGGACTGCTCCTGGTCCAGGACCACACCACAGAAAGGCAGGCCACTGCATCGTGGGCCCGCCTAGATGAAGTAGTACCATCTGCCGAGGTTCGTTCAACCGATACCAAAGAGCATCCGAGGCTACTCGTCTTGTCAGGCGCCTACCCCCAACCCGGCTGGGCCGTCGAACTGGATACTGACCGAGACCCACACAGCTTCGAAATCCTCGTCCGATGTGTGATGACCATACTCGAAGGCCAGGAGTATCGGACCGACCTCGCTGCGATCAGGACTGCGCAAGCAGCGTTTCATGAACGAAGGTCTCTTGACCGGCCGGAGAGGCCCGCGCGTCCTCACTCAGCGCCACGGTCCAACTGGACGGCCGAGGATATGAACGTGCTGGAAGCTGCAATCGGGACGGGCGCCCCTCGCAATGTGGCTGGAGCACTCGCCGACGTGCTCTCCAACCGACGTGGCCTGCATCGCACGCCAGAGTGGGATACGCTCTCTCGTAGTTTCCGGCACTACAAGCGCCTCGTTCGTCATCTGGACTCTGGAGGTTCCAAGTTATTGGAACTACTGAGTATCGAGGCATCGGATCACTTCGACTTTGCCCCACGCACAGCGCGCCCGCCTTCCCGAGATGAACAGGAATTCGTCCGATGGTTTGAAGAGATTCGAGTGGAGCGGCCAGCGCTCTCGATCGATGCATTGGCTGCTTGGGCGCACGGCGGGCTTCGAGTGCACCTGCTGGAGGAGGCCGCACACCTGCTGGAGTCCGAAAAGCGCGTGTTTGCGGAATTGCTCCACCAGTGCCAACGCGAGGAGGCTGACGCCCAACGACGTCACGAAGCTGAGCAGCGACAGTGGCGAGAGCAGCTCGATGTGGCCGAGCGCCGCTTCCGCGCGGCGCTCGGTGACGCAAGTACAGCTCAATGGCGACTCGGGCCGCGCTTCCTGGTGGAGCTTGAGAAGGCCGCTGCCGATTCGGCTCTGCCCGCGCGTTCGGTGCCTTGGGATCCCCCGAGAATGGTCGGGTGGAAGCTCCACCTCGCGCTGCCCCGCCTCACGCAAAACGACCTAGTCGCCGCCACGTGTGATGTCTTGTCAAGTGATCACCTCGGCCACGGCAACGCCCTCATGCCATCGAAACTCGATGGCAGCGTGTTCGCAGACTATGCCTACTACATCGTGACTTCGGTTCCGAACAAGTCAGCCCGAGACGCAACGTGTGACCTGATTACGACGACCCTGACCCCTTTCGACCTAGTGACCTTGTGTGGTGGCGGACACGGGCAGGATCGGACGAAACTCGCGAGCAGACTCCTGGAGTCTTGGGGTTGGCCCAAGGACGCTGCAGCGCGAGAAAAGTCGCTCTCGTCATGCGTACAATTCGGCGAAGCCGGTCGCTCCCAGTTGTGTCACGAGCCGAGTGAGGTGCGAAAGGCACTGGAAAGCTGCTTGAAGGACGTCGTCCGCGTCCTGCTTTCGAAGCTCGGCTGGAGCTCGGAGATGGCCGAGAGTCACCTGCCCGAACTCTGCAACGAATTTCGTAGGACGCGTCCTTCGTGGGCCGACGAGATCGATCGACTCACCACGGGTGGCGCCGCGTACTTGCTGCGACCACTACTCCCGTTGGCGTGCCCGACCGCCGGAGAGGCGAATGAGCGCGTTATCACGGTTCTGTTCAGTCTCGCTGAGGACCTGAACCTCGATGCCCACCACAACTCGCGACATCATGGGTCCATCGAAGCGGACCGACATCGGACAGCAACGAACATCGAGGAGTTCTTGAGCCTCGCTCACCAGTTGGTAGGCGAACTGCCATGGCACCTGAAAGCGACGCAGATCTTCGGTGACTCTCCGGCGATCGCAACGGGACACGCGTGGTGCCACAGTTACCGCGAGGAGCGTGTCATTCGCGTGCTGCTGTCTGAGGGAGTTCCATCGAGCGACCACCTGCTCGTGTGGAACCCCAGTCGAAGGAACCCAGTCATGACCGACGCGGTTTTGCTGGGTGGACCGCGGGCGTCCCGCCGCTGCTGAGCTAGAACCTCGGATCAACGACCCGCCCGGCCAGCGCACTCGCCGCCGCCGTCCGAGCCGACGCGAGGTAGATGCGCGCGTCGACCGAACCCATACGCCCCCGAAAGTTCCGGTTGGACGTGGACACGCACACCTCGCCCGCGCCGAGCAGGCCCTTGTCGATGCCGCCGCATGCGCCGCATGCAGACGCCGTGACCATGGCGCCAGCGGCGATCAGAGTCTCGATGAGGCCTTCCCTCATGGCGTCGAGGTAGACCTTCTGGCTCGCTGGCGTCACGACTAGCCGAAGGGTTCCGGGGACCTGTCGGCCCTTCAGCACCTCGGCGGCGTCGCGCAGGTCCTCGAGCCGCCCGCCCGCGCAGGAGCCGATGAAGACCTGGTGGACGCGCTCGCCGTCGGCCTCGGCGGCGGGGATGATGTCCGATGGGCTGCCGGGCCGCGCGACGAGAGGGACCAGCGTGGAGACATCGATCTCGACTTGTTCGACGTAGTCCGGGTCGTCAGCGAACGCCCGCCAGTCGCCGCTGCGATCGGCGTTGCCGTCACGCCCCTCGAGATAGCGCCACGTGACTTCATCCGGCACGAAGAGGCCGTTCTTGGCCCCGCAATCGACCGCCATGTTGCAGAGGGTGAAGCGCGACGCCATGTCGATGGGGCGCCCCGGATCCGTGTCGTCGATGAACTCGATGGACCGGTAGCCCGCGCCGCCTTCGCCGAAGTGACGCATCATCACCAGCGCGAGATCTTTGCCCGAGACCCACGCCGGGAGAGTACCGTAGAAGCGGAAGCGGACCGCGTCCGGGACCCGCATGGCGACACGGCCCGTCGCGAGCAAGCACAAGATGTCGGTCGAGCCGAAGCCCGCCGCGAACGCGCCCACCGCCCCTGCCGTCGTGGTGTGCGAGTCGGCGCCCGCGATGACGGCGCCGGGCAAGCAGCGCGGGTCTTCCACCAAGATCTGGTGGCTGATCCCCTTGAAGAGATGCCGGGTCGCGATCCCCTGGTCTTCGACGAAGTCCAGGTAACGCTTGAGGATCCCGGCCCGTTCGGCGGAGGCCGGCGGGGTGAAGTGATCGGCGGCGAAGAAGCAGCGGTCAGGAAAACGTACGCGGCGCCCCGAACGTGCGAGTCGATCGATGAGGAGCGCGATGGTCGCTTCGTGGCCGAGGACGAGCTCTGGCTCCACCCAGCGGTAGGCGCTCCCAGGCACAACCTCCTCGCCCGCGCGCGCGTCGAGGATACGGCGGGTGAGGCTCAACGGCCTCGCTCCGTCGCCTGCCTGAACCACACCTCGATGAGCGCGGGATCAGCACCGAGGTGGCGTTCGTTGAACGCGTCGATGGCCCCGCGGAGCGCCCTGGTCGCGTCTCGCGTCGGACCCCGAGGCATATCCTTGAGCCGCTCGAGCACGAGGGCGAGGGTGTCGTCGTCGGTTGGCAAGCCTCGCTCCTCCGCGAAACGGCGTAGCCACGCACGCCCGGTGTGTTTCCCCGCCGCGAAGTGGTGCTGTCGGCCAACGGCCCCAGGCGCGAGCCGTTCGTAGTTGCGTGCGTCCTTCAGGAGCCCATCGACGTGAATCCCGGACTCGTGTCGGAAGGCGTTGAAGCCCACGAGCGGCGCTTGCTGCGGCACGAAGAAGCCGCTGATGGACTCGACGAGCCGCGACAGCGCGACGGAGGCCGTCACGTCGAACCCGGTGTCTAGTCCCAGGAGCGTCCTGAGGCCGGCCGCGACCTCCACGAGCGACGCGTTCCCCGCTCGTTCGCCGAGCCCGTTGATGGTGGCGGTCGGCACCTGACAGCCTGCTTCGATCGCCGCCAGCGTATTGGCGGTCGCGAGCCCGAAGTCGTTGTGACAGTGCACGCCGAGCGTCGCCCCGGGGTGGCGCTCTCGGCATTCGGCGAAGAGCGCGGCCGTGGCGCGCGGCGTCCAGGCGCCGACGGTATCGCAGAGGATGATACGTTCGGCGCCGCCCTGAAGCGCTACGTCGATGACGGCGTGTAGCTCATCCGGGAGACTACGAGACGCATCTTCACAGACCACATTGGCGGTACGCCCGAGCTTCCGGCTCAATCGTACGACGTCGGCCACCCGGACCAGCCAAGTCGGTAAGTCGAGCCCAAGCCGTGACTCTCGGTGGAGCGTGCTGGTGGGACAAATGATGAAGAGCTCCTCGCAACCGCAATCGGCGGCGAGTCGGAGCTCTGCAGGTAGGGCCCTAACGGACGCGCCGATTCGGGCAGAGCCACGTCCAACGGCCGCCCTGAGGAACCGTCGCTCGTCTTCCGAGATCGCGGGCATCCCAGCGTCGAGCAGCGACACCCCAGCGGCAGCGAGTGCGTCGACGAGTACGAGCTTCTCGGCGGCGTCGAAGCTCACTCCCGCCGTTTGCTCACCTTCCCGGAGGGTGCAATCGACGAGCGTCACGGGCGCTAGACCCACGTCGCCCTCGCACGCGCACCGCGATGGGCGTCCTCTTCCGCGAGTGCGTCGCGGTAGGTCCAGCCCTCCCCGATCGGGCGGCTCGGCGCCGGGATGCCCCGACGGTCTGCCAAGAGCGAACGGCGCTCGAAACAGTGTTGACGACCGGCCGACGGGCTGGCCCAGAAGCGAGGATCGCGTCCGAGGAAGCAGAACTCCATACACTTCAAGTGTTGGAGATGATGCTCAAACTCGGCGATGCCGCCGACGTCGCGCTCGTCGCCGAAGTACCCCGCGAGCTTGAACCCGAGCGAGGAGTAGGTGTCCGAGCGATTGCCGCCATGGGCCGCGTGGAAGTCCGAGAAGCGATGCCGGTCCGTGATCATCGAGAACGCTTCCGGTCGCTCGAACTGCGGCGACCCGGGCTCGAGCTGCACCGACCAGGTCATCAGGCGACGCGCACGTTTGTACCGAGCCGCGATGGTGTTGATCTGCTCCTGCGTCGTGCGCGCCGTGGCCACCGTCTCGCCCGGGAGCGCGATGGTGTAGAAGACGTCGAAGGTCACTTCGGACGCCTCGAGGAGGTCGAGCGTCTCGAAGAGCTGCGCGGTCGTGTAGAAGGGCTGCTTGTTCTTGCGGCGTACCTCATCGTCTCCGGCGTCCGGCGAGATCGCGATGTAGCTCTCCGGCGATGGGAAGGTCTGCTTGAACTCAGCGACGAAGCGCGGCGTCGGCAGCCCCCAGCACTCGAAGTAGAAGTCGACGTCTAGCCCTTCGGCGCGTATTCGCCTGAAGAGCTCGACGTAATACTCGTCCTTGGTCGGCGTGGGGTCGTAGCAGAGCGCCATCGTCTTGTAGCCGAACTCCATGGCCCTTCGAATGTCGGCCACGACACTGTCCTGAGAGCGCCAGAGCAGCTTGCTGGTCCCATTGACCTTCCGGAGCGTGTCACGGTTGCCGCCGCAGAACGTGCAGGTGTAGGCGCAGCCTCGCCCGATGAAGAGCGGGAAGAAAGCACGCCCCATCGTAAGCATCTTACGGTTCTCGGCCCTCGTGAACTCGCGGCCGTAAGCAAGCGGGAACCCAAAGCTGTTCGCGTACGTGTGAGGGTGCTGCATCACGGACAGGTCGCCGAAGATCAAGTCGTCGATCCCGGGACCGCCCTGAAGCAGTCGACCGGCGTGGTCGCGGTCATTGACGATCACGGTCCCCGACGCGGCACGGTGAACGAGGTGCGGCACGCGCGTGAGGTCGCCGCCGCTCGTCAGCGTGTCGATGAGATGCTGGCTCGCCGCCTCGGCGTGGCCCTGTAGCACCCCGTCGATAAACGGGTATTCAGCGATGAGCTGCTCGGCAAAGTAGCCCGACGTGAGGCCGCCGAGGAAGACGAAGGACTCGGGGTGAGCCGCCTTGAGCGCCCTCGCGACCTCGATGGCGTCGTAGCTTTGGTAGTGCCAGTAGAGGGATAGCCCAATGGCACGTATGGCTCTGCCATCATAGGCGTCGACCACCCGGTAGTTCGGGTCTTCGACCCACTCGACGCCGAGGTGAACGAGCTCGACGCGTCGGCCCTGTCGGCGCAGCCACTCCGCGATCGCGAGGAGCCCCATCGGCATGTACGTAATGTTCATGAAATCGCCGAAAGGCAGGTAGTGCCCTTCGGCCTTGGGTGCGTGGATGAACAGGCAGTCGAGGTCGGTCGCAGGCATACGAGCTCACTACCAGCGTGACGAGGTGCCGGTTCCGCGCGGTCGGTAGCTGCATCAGGAGGGAGCAAGCCAAAAAGACGAATGGCGAGCTGGGCGTCAATCTGGGTCGATGCCCGTGGAGCTGGTTAGACCAGCCGACGGAATCCGACCCCTCTCGGCGCACACTCGCCATTCGATGCCGCCGACGCACCGGCAGCGGGCTATTGCCTTTCGGCTGGCCCCGTGGAATACGGCCCCAAAGGCCGACCCCGCGCTACTTCTTCTTGGCCGCCGTCTTGGCTGCTGGAGCAGCCTTCGGCTCGGCTTCGACGTTGGCCAGGTACTGCTCCGCGAGAGCGAGCCACTGGTCCTTCATCTCGTCGAGCGAGGTCCCACGCGGTGCGTGAAGCCCGCCGTTCTGCAGCGTCACCGCGCCGTGAAGCGCGCCCCACAGGAAGGTCGAATGCCGGCTCGCCGCTGCTGCGGAATGACCCGCGGCCGTGAACGCCCCCTTGAGCGTGTTCGCGGTGTAGTTGACGTCCGCGTTCCCGTTCCGATTCTCGATGCCGTTGAGGAGCGGATCGTTCGGGACATCGGCGTCATCGTCAGCCACGTAGTTGTACATGGCACCGTAGAAACGGTGATTCGCGAGTGCCCACTTGATGTAGGCATCGAGGACCTGGCGAATCTTCTCGCCGGGCTTGCCGGACTTGGCGGCCTTCTCGATCTCGACGTTCAGTTGCTTGAACGCCTCGACGGAGATGTGGCGGATGATGTCCTGACGGCTCTCGTAGTAGAGGTACAGAGTCATCGAGCTGACACCGACCTTCGAGGCGATCCCGCGCATGGAGAGGCCGTCGAGGCCCTCCTCGAGGAAACGCTCGCGGGCAGCTTCGAGAATACGCGCTCTCATCTTGGCGCGTTGGTCATGCGTCATCGGTCTTCGGCCCATGGGTACTCCTTGCTTAGGCCATCACGTCGAAGTGATGGACGGGTCACTCACCATTGCATCCGCAGTCGTATTGAACTTGCGAACCATTTCATGGAATCTACGGCGGCTTTCGAGCTCGAACCAGTCCGGCGGCCTTTTGCACCGCCTGGTCAGTGGCTCCGCCATCGGGTGGCAGAGCGATCTCGAAGGCTAGACGCAGAGTTCATGAGTCATAAGGCGAGACGATACAGGCATTGCCCAAGATTGCAATTCGGGAACGAGCTTCGCTCATCGTTCCTGCGAAGGGTATTGAAGACACGACTCAGTGGCCGAGAGCGACCTCCGAATCGTAAGTCTAACGTCTGCTAAGTAGAGCCGGAACTTCACTGCGTCGAACGGGCAACCGTGAGCCCCACCCGCACCATCCAGTCAGCGGTTTGCCTTGCTGCCAAACGATTGCCTTCGGCTGAAAAGTGCTTGTCGGGAAGGTAGAGCCGATCCGGTGCGACGCCACTTCGGTCGAGACCGCGCTGTCCTGGGAAGAACGATACCCCGAGCTCTTTGCAGCGCGCTTCGAGTGCGACCACGTCGAGGCCGGCCTGACCGTAGGACTCTACCCAGGCCACGAGCGCAAACCGCCGAGGGAGGCGCGCGGCCTGACCCGCTGATGGGCGGCGCTCACCGCCTGTGACGGCCAGGGCCAACTGCGACACACCGGCAAGATAGGCGGCGTATTGGCGGCGAAACGCCGCGTGAGCGCCCGCTCCTAGGCGCTCGAGGAGACGCGCTTCGGACACGGCGTACACCTCGGTCGCTGCCCCTCGTTTGCCGCCGTGCTCGGCGACGACGCGGGCGACGTCTGGATCGGGGCGACCCGGGTCTTCGTCGTCCCATGCGAGGAAGCGTCGAAAGCTCGTCGGCCGCGCCATCTCTTTGAGATCGCTCGCAGTATGGCAGACGAGCACTAGGTCGGGATCGAGTCGCGCCAGCTTTTGCTCCCACTGTTCGAGCTGGTCCAAGATGGTGTAGCCAGGGACGGCCGCATTCCAGACCCGTGCAGAGACGCCGTGCGCGGCGAGCACGAGCGAGAGCTGATGAGGAAAGGTGTCCTCATCGTCGACGCCCATGCCGAAGGCGAAGCTGTCGCCTAGGACTAGGACCCGCAACGCACCCTCGGGTGCCTGACTGACAGGACCGCGGAAGCCGTCTTCGGTCGTCGTCAGGCGATATTCGAGATCGAGAGGCAGGCCGTAGTGGCGCACGTTGTCGATGAAAGCGAGCCCGGGGTTCATGTCGCCAGCGCCGTCACCGGTGATCGCGTAGATCTCCGGTCGTTCTGACTCGGGCCATAGCGACCAGGCGGCAGCGACCACTCCGCAACCGACGAGCGCTGCGATCGCGATCAGCCGCAATCGAGCGGCGCGAGACAGCGCGCTCAGTGGTCCTCCACCTTCCAGGTGTAGCCACCATGGAGGAGAGCGTGTAAGTCAGCCTTCTTCTTCTTTTGGGCCTCATCGATCTGCGCATGCAGGAGCGACTCGTAGGTCGGGCGACTGACCGCTCGGAGGAGGCCCATGGGGGTCGGATACTCGGGCACCTGAACGTTCGCGAGCGCGAAGGCGCGTGAGATGTCCGCGTCGAAGGCGTCATGGGTGGCGACGTCCTCTTCGGTGCCATCCACCCCAAGCGTGATGACGACGGGGCGCCCCTCTTGAAAGGCGATGCCCTTGCGTCCGCCGTCGAAGAGCATCTTCTTGCCGTGTTCGAGGCGGAGCTGCGCTGCGTCCTTGCTGGCCTTCTCGGTGACGCTAGTGAACGCGCCATCGTTGAAGATGTTGCAGTTCTGGTAGATCTCGATGAACGAGGTGCCCTTATGCTCCCACGCCTGGCGGATGAGACCAGAGAGGTGCTTGCCATCGACGTCGTAGCTGCGACCCACGAATGACGCTCCCGAGCCGAGTGCCACGGCGAGCGGGCTGAGCGGGTAGTCGATTGAGCCCATGGGCGTCGACTTGGTGCGCTTGCCGAGCTCAGATGTGGGCGAGTACTGGCCCTTGGTGAGACCGTAGATGCGATTGTTGAAGAGCAACACCGTCACGTCGAAGTTACGACGCAGGAGGTGCATCAGGTGATTGCCGCCGATGGAGAGGCCGTCACCGTCACCCGTCACGATCCAAACGTGCAGGTTCGGGTTGGTGATCTTGAGACCACTCGCGACGGCTGTCGCTCGACCGTGGATGGTGTGAAATCCGTAGGTGTTCATGTAGTACGGAAATCGTGATGAACACCCGATCCCGCTCACAAACACGTGGTCTTCACGGCGCACGGGGAGCTCGGCCATGAGCTTCTGCACGGTGGCCAGAACGGCGTAGTCGCCACAGCCAGGACACCACCGCACGTCCTGATCGGTCGTGAAGTCGTCCTTGGTGTACTTCGGAAGCGGCTCGTCGTGGCCGCCCGGCAGGTCGTGGTCGCTCATGTTTCCTCCGAAAGGTTCATGATGGCTTGGGTCAACGCCGCCACTTTGAAGGGCTGGCCGCGGACCTGATTGAAGCCGCGCGCGTCGATGAGGTACTTGCCGCGCAAGATGAAGGAGAGCTGGCCGAGGTTGATCTCGGGGACGAGCACTTTACGGAACCGTCGCAGCACCGATTCGAGGTCGGAGGGGAGCGGGTTCAAGTAGCGAAGGTGGACATGCGCCGCTCGGACGCCCCGAAGGCGGGCAGCACGCACGGCGGCCTCGATGCTGCCATAAGTCGACCCCCAGCCAACCACGACGACGTCGCCATCGGGATCACCGGCCGTCTCCGTCGGCGGGATCTCCTGAGCGATGCGGGCGACCTTCTCAGCGCGGATCCGGGTCATCTTGTCGTGATTGTCGGGGTCGTAGCTGATGTTGCCCGTCTTGTCGGCCTTCTCGAGCCCACCGATTCGGTGTTCGAGCCCCGGGGTGCCCGGTTTCACCCAGCGACGCGCCAACGTCACGGGGTCCCGCTCATACGGCTGAACGGTCTCGCCGGTCTTGACGAAGTTCACGTCGATGGGTGGCAGCGAGTCCGGATCGGGGATCTTCCAGGGCTCGGAACCATTGGCGATGTACCCGTCGGACAGAAAGAAGACCGGGGTCATGTACTTTATCGCGATGCGCGCGGCTTCGTAGACGGACTCGAAGGCGTCGGCCGGAGTCGCCGCGGCGATGACCGGGATCGGGCACTCGCCGTTGCGACCGAAGATCGCTTGAAAGAGGTCCGCTTGTTCGGTCTTTGTCGGGAGGCCCGTGCTGGGGCCGCCGCGCTGCACATTGCAGACGAGGAGTGGGAGCTCCGTCATGTGCGCGAGGCCGAGGGCTTCGGTCTTGAGGGCGATGCCGGGGCCCGACGAGATCGTGACGCCAAGGCCGCCGCCAAAGGAGGCGCCGATCGCAGCACAGACACCCGCGATCTCGTCCTCCGCTTGGAACGTGCGGACGCCAAAGTGCTTGTACTGCGAGAGCACGTGGAGCACGTCGGATGCCGGCGTGATGGGATAGGCGCCGAGGAAGACCGGGAGCCCCGAGCGCACGCTGGCGGCGACGATGCCGAGCGCGAGAGCGTCGTTGCCACGAATGTTACGGTAAGTCCCCGGCGAGATGCGAGCAGGCGGAACGACGAAGCCGGACCCTAGCTCTGCGGTGTCCCCGAAGTTCCAGCCGGCGTTCAAGACGCGCTTGTTGGCTTCGGCGATGAGCGGCGTCTTGGCCAAGAACTTGGCGTCGATGAAGGCGAGCGTCTCCTCCATCGGCCGCTGGTACATGTGATACATGAGGCCGAGCGCGAAGAAGTTCTTGCACGTCTTGGCCGTACGCGACGGGATCTCGAGCCCCTTGGTGGCTTCGATGGTCAGCGTCTCGATAGGCACCTTGTGGATTGCGTATTCCTTCAGTGACTCATCGTCGAGCGGGCTCACCGCGTAGCCAGCCTTCTTCAGGTTGGTCTCTGTGAAGGCGTCGCTGTTCACGATGATAGTGCCACCGCGGCGTACGGTGTTGAGGTTGGTCTTCAGCGCTGCCGGGTTCATGCACACGAGCACGTCAGCTTCGTCACCGGGCGTGAAGATGTCGGTTGACGCGAACTGGATCTGAAAGGCTGACACGCCGGGGAGCGACCCGGCCGGCGCACGAATCTCGGCAGGGAAGTCAGGCAGGGTGGCGAGATCGTTGCCGGCGACCGCAGTCGCAGACGTGAACTGCTCGCCGGCGAGCTGCATGCCGTCTCCGGAGTCGCCCGCGAACCGGATGGTCACGGCGTCGAGTTCCCTTCGGATATGGGCGGCGGTAGTCATGGTACCTTGAGACTCCTCGTTATCGAGCTAGTGCGGGCAGCGGGACGAGGCGGGGCGGGTCCACGCTGTTGTGACGTGGCATACCGGCGCCTCCCCTCCCCTGTTCCCAAATCGGGAGGGTGGGGGGCACACGTGTATGCGCTCAGCGGCGACGATCACCGCGGTCGCCGCGATCACCGCGGTCGCCGCGATCAGAGCGCGGCGGCGCACGGCGCGTGCCGGCGCGGCGGAGCTCGACGGCCCAGAAGGAGCCGTCGCGAAGGGCCGCCACGAAGTCTTCTTGGGTACGCGGAGCGTCGGCGAACGCGGTGGCAAAGTGACCGAGGCGCTCGCCTTCCGGCCCGGTGTCGCTGCCGCCGAAGCTCGGCAAGTTGAGCGACGCGGCGGCCTCGAGCGCTAGGTCGTTGGCGAGATCGTCCTTGAGACCACAGAGGATCTCGATGGCCGCAATTCCACGGGCCCGATAGATCTTGTCGCCGAGCGAGGGCCCACCGTCATCCATGTACGGATGTGCGGCGAGCACCACGCCACCGATCGCTTCCATGGCCTTGCTGACGAGCCCGAGGTTGGTGTCACCGTCGTCCGCTCGCCAGGCCTGTTCGAGGAAGCGAGCGTCAGTCGGGTCGGAGGGGACCGCGATGAGCCGCCCGTCGGCCGCGTCGATGTCGACGCCGACGAAGAGCGCGAATTGATTGCGCTCAGCAGCGGCTTTGACCGCTTCCCAGTCGGGCACGACGTCGCACTCGGCGAGGAGCGCGCCCGTGATGCCGCGCTGCTTGAGCCGCTCGATGACTTCGTCGAGGCCGATGTCGAAGCCGTCGGATGCGTTAGTGTGGACGTGCATGTCGATGAGCACGGAGAGCCTCCCGGCCGATGTTCACGCGCTTTCGAAAGCGGCGCGTACCTACGCGGCGCTCGAAGCGAGGGCGCGGCTTATCACAAAGCCGCTTCGAGCGCCAAGACCGTTCGGCGAGAGCGCAGCCGGGACTGTGATGACTAGGGCGAATACGCCTTCAAAAAAATCGAGGTCATACTGCTAGCGAACTCGCCCTTGCCGCGCTAGAAGGCGCGTCGAGCAAGGGCTGGACCCTAAAGCGTGGTTCGACCGTCCAACGTGAGACTCTCGATTCCACATAAACGCCGGTCAGCCGTAGGAGATGGCATGAAGAACATGATGACGACGATTGTTGCGATGGCCTTTGGGGCTACTCTGGGTCTCTCCGGCTGCAAGAAGGAGGCGACGTGCGAGACCGTCGCGCCGAAGATCAAGGAGTGTGTCCCTCAGGCGAAGGACGAGTCGGCTGAGGAGCTCGCCGGCGAATGCAAGAAGATGGTCGAGAAGCGACCGGACATGCTGAAGAACATGGGCGAGTGCATGGACAAGCCGTGCGCCGAGTTCTTGACCTGCCTCGAGAAAGCAGAAGAAGCCAGTCGCAAGGGCGAGCGCCTCGAGAAGATCACCAAGGCGACCGCGGCCAAGGACTGGAAGGACGTCGCCTACGTCTGCGACTCGATCCTCGAGAAGAAGACGGACGACGACCTCGTGAAGGCCTGCAACGAACTCGCGAAGGCCGCCTACGCCGACCTGGGGGCGAAGATGACGGCCCTCAAGACGGAGTTGAAGGAGGACAAGGACTACCAATGTATGACGTATGAGAAGTACGCCGAGATGGTCTCCGCCGACGATGCCACGAAGGCAAAGGCCCTGTGCGAAGAGGTCCGCGCCGCCGGCCGCGCTGGGGAACAGGTCGGTGAGGTCAAGAAGGCCATCGAGACGAAGGACTTCAAGAGCGCCTCGTACACCTGCCAGTCCGCCCTCGAGAAGAAGGACAACCCCACCCTCGTCAAGGAGTGCGAGGCCTTCGCCAAAGCGGCCTCAGAGAGCCTCACGGCTGACCTCACGAAGCTCCGCGACGAGCTGAAGAAGGACGAGAAGTTCTCCTGCTTCGACCTCGAGAAGTACGGCAAGATGATCTCGGAGGACGAAGGCAAGAAGGCCAAGACCCTGTGCGACGAGCTCGGGAAGGCTGACGACGTCGCCAAGGCGCTCGCCGCCGTGGCGAAGGTCAAGACCGAAGGTGCCGCCGACGCCGACAAGGCCAACGTGCCGTTCGAGTGCAATTACACCATCGAAGGTCTCGAGAAGATCGGCACCGAGTGGGCCAAGACCCAGGCCGCGACGCTCGCCAAGGCGTGCTACGTCGAGCTAGGCGCGGTCGTTCTCGAGAAGAACGCGACGGATGAGGAGATGAAATACTCCTGCAACTTCCGAGCGAAGGAGGTCTTCGAAGGCCTGAAGAAGCACGGTCTCAAGGACCCGTCGCTCGACAAGTTCCTCACGTCCGAGGCCGTCAAGGCCAAGTGCGCCGAGTTCCTTCCGCAATAACCCGTCATCGCCGCCGGGGACAGCATTCTAGTTCACCGGCGTGACGGCCACCCCGCATTGGGCTACAACCCGCCCGTGCGAATCCTCATCACCAACGACGACGGCATCCACTCCGAGGGCGTACGCGTCCTACAAGAAGTGGCCTCCCGCTTCGGCGACTCGGTCGTCGTGGCCCCCGACCGCGATCGCTCCGGGATCGGCCAGGCCATCTCGCTGAGCAAACCGCTGCGCCTCCGCGAAGCGCGCGGCTATCCAGGCCGTGCCTATGCGCTCGAAGGCGGCACGCCGGCGGATTGCGTCTATGTCGGCCTTCACCACGTCATGAAGGGCGAGACGCCCGACCTGGTGCTCTCCGGTATCAACCCGGGTGCGAACCTCGGATGGGACGTCCTCTATTCAGGGACTGCGGCTGGAGCGCGCGAATCCGTGCTCCACGGGATCCCCGGCATCGCCTTCTCGCTCCTCGGCTCCTCCACCCGTCAGTTCCCCTTCGAGATGGTGACGGACTGGATCGCGCAGGTCATCGAGTCCGCCCGGCCTCTGCCGGAACACACGTTTCTGAACGTGAACATCCCGAACCCGCTTGTCGGTCCAATCGCGGGCATTCGGCCGACCCGGCTCGGGCATCGTTATTACTCAAAAGAGGTCGTCCTGCGCACCGACCCCCGCGGCGGCGAGTACCTCTGGATCGGCGGCGAGCACGTGTCCATGCCCGACATCGTCGGCAGTGACTGCAACGCCGTTCGGGAAGGCTGGGTGTCGGTGACGCCACTCGGCTGTGATTCGACTGACCTCGTCACCCTCGACGCACTGAGCTCCCGCTTCCCAGTACGTAAGAGCGCCCACATCGCCACCTCGGAGTAGACTCGTGACCGACGACCGCGCCGCCCTCATCGCCGCTTCCATCCGCGATGTCCCCGACTTCCCGAAGCCCGGCATCCTGTTCAAGGACATCGCGCCGATACTCGAGAGGCCTCAGGCGTTCCGTGCCACCATTGAGCTCTTCGCGGAGCGCTACCGCGACCAAAAACTCGACCGCATCGCTGGCCTCGAGAGCCGCGGCTTCCCGTTCGGCGCCGCGCTCGCCTACGAGCTCGGGGTCGGGTTCTCGATGATCCGAAAGAAGGGCAAGCTCCCATTCAAGAAGGTCGGCGTCGACTACGCCCTCGAATACGGCACCGATCGCATCGAGGCGCACGTCGACACTGTGGCGCCGGGCCAGCGGGTTCTGCTCATCGACGACCTCTTGGCGACCGGCGGGACCGCGGCGGCCGCGCTTCACCTCCTCCGCGATCACCTTCACGCCAACGTCATCGAGGCCGCCTTCGTGGTCGAGCTCGCCTTTTTGGGCGGTCGCGCCAAGCTCGACGTGCCGTCGCACGCGCTCGTCGTCTACTGAAGTCGCCCCTGCTCGCGCTTAGGCAGGGAGGCTCGGCGACCCTGTCGCCGTAGACGCCTCCGCTCGAAGCCCGCGCCGCAAGCGACCGGCGTAGACCCAGTGCACGAGCAGGAGCACGCCGGACAGGCCCAGCAGCGCGGCGGCTATCCAGAGCGCGCTCACCTCTTCTCGAACGACGACGACGCCCTCCCGGAGCAGCCGCCGAGCGGGCGCTCGGTCCGCGAGGATGAACGCGAAGAAGCTCATCAGACCCTCCGTGAAGAAGAGGCTGATCGCCGTCAGCACACTGCGGGCTCCGAGCCACGCTTTGAGGTACGCGAAGTTGTAGGTCGCGATGACGAGGAACATGCCCAGGAAGAGCAGCGCGTCGCGTTCGCCCGCTGCGAAGACCGTTGCGAGCGCAACGCCTGCTGCAGCGACGAAGGTGGAGAGCTGTGCCCAGACGAGCCGCGAATGGACGCGCTTGAGCGTGTCGGCGACATCGCGCGCGCGCTCGCTGAGGTCTCGTATCGGGTTGGGTAGACTGGGCTGTTCAGCTTGTGGCGACGTCACGGTGGAGAGACAATAGCAGAGCGAGCACCCTGCGGCGAGCGTTGCGCTGTGCTAATGGGGTCGAACCCGAAACCGTAGGAGCGAACGCCCTACTGGCTCTACCCTGGTCTAACCCCGAGCTTCCGCTTCGGTGAACTGTCGTTCGGAGCACCCTCATGACGACTCCATTAGGACCCATGTCACTCGTGACGGGCGCCGCGAGCGGGATCGGCCGCCGCCTCGTCGCGGCGCTGGTAAGCCGCGGTCATCGCGTGGTCGCGACCGACCTACGAGAGAGCGCTCTGGCGGACGCGGCACGGCAGGAACGCTGGCCTTCCTGCGTCGTGCTTCAGACTCTCGACGTGAGAGACGCGGGCCAGTGGGAAACGGTCGTGGCTGAAGCAGTAACATCGGGACCGGGCCTCGATGTGCTCTGGAACGTCGCCGGCTATCTCAAGCCAGGTCGGGTGCAGGTGCTCGCCGCCGAAGACGTCGACCTTCACTTCGACGTGAACGTAAAGGGCGTCATCCACGGCACTCGCATCGCCGCTCGCTACATGGTCCAGCAAGGTCGGGGTCACATCATCAACATCGCGTCGATCGCGGCGCTCGCCCCCGTCCCAGGACTCTCGCTGTACTCAGCCAGCAAGTACGCGGTCCGAGGGTTCTCGCTAGCTGCTGCCGTCGACCTCGCCCCGTATGGAGTCGCCGTCTCGACCGTCTGTCCAGACGCCGTGGAGACGCCCATGCTCGACTTGCAACGTGGCGACGACGACGCGGCGCTCACCTTCAGCGGAACCCGCCCGCTGACGGTCGATGAAGTGGTCGCCGACCTCACTGGTCCGGTGCTCGAAGAACGACCGCTTCAGTGGTCGATCCCGCGCTCTCGGGCGGTCCTCGCGCGTCTCGCTGACACCTTCCCTGCCACGTCGCGGTTCATCGACCCTCTTCTCCGCCGAATCGGGAGAGCCAACCAAGGTCGGCACTGAGGTCGGCAGTCACGCAGCGCGAGCAATGCGAACAATTGCAATCTCACGGCGCTGTCGCGGGAATACTCACGACCGGGATGCGTTGATAGGGACGGGTTGAAAGCGGCGGCATTGCGTGGTATCAGCCCGCCCCCGTCAAGTATGCCGGGACTGACCCAAGCCCCCGTTCTCCTACCGAAAACAGCCAGGACTCAGGACGCCCCATGGATACCGGAATTCGCGCCATCAACGACCAAGTCCGAGAAGAGAGCGCTTTCGTCGACGGCGTGATGAGCGAAGTGGGTCGCGTCATCGTCGGCCAGAAGATCATGGTGGAGCGAATCCTGATGGGCATGCTGACGGGCGGTCACATCCTGCTCGAAGGCGTCCCGGGACTCGCGAAGACGCTCACGGTCAAGACGCTCGGCCGAGCCATCGACGCGGACTTCCAGCGTATTCAGTTCACGCCGGACCTCCTGCCCGCCGACATCATCGGCACCATGATCTACAACTCGAAGACGGCCGAGTTCTCCGTCAGGAAGGGGCCGATCTTCGCCAATCTCATCCTCGCCGACGAGATCAACCGCGCCCCGGCCAAGGTGCAATCCGCGCTGCTCGAAGCGATGCAAGAGCGCCAGGTCACCATCGGCTCCGAGACCTACAAGCTGCCTGAGCCCTTCGTCGTCATGGCGACGCAGAACCCGATCGAGCAAGAGGGCACCTACCAGCTCCCCGAGGCTCAGGTCGACCGCTTCATGTTCCACGTCAAGGTCGGCTACCCGACCCGCGAGGAAGAGCGTCGCATCATGGACAGCCAGACCGAAGGTGATCCGATCGTCAATACGGCCCGCGGCCTGGTGACGCCGGCGCAGCTCGTCCGGGCGCGCGACATCGTCCGCAAGGTCTACATCGACGACAAGCTCAAGCAGTACATCGTGAACATCGTTTTCGCCACGCGCGAGCCGCAGTCCTTCGGCCTCGGCAAGCTCTCGGACCTCATCTCCTTTGGCGCCTCGCCGCGCGCCAGCATCGCGCTCAACTTGGCAGCCCGCGCTCACGCGTTCATGCGCCACCGCGGCTACGTCATCCCCGAGGACATCAAGGCCGTCGGCCTCGACGTCCTCCGACACCGCGTCCTGCTCTCCTACGAGGCTGAGGCCGAAGAGCTCACGAGCGAGAAGATCGTCCAGCAGATCTTCGACAAGGTGGACATCCCCTAATCGCGACCTCATGAGCCCATCGGAGGGGCCCGGTACGGAGACTCGCTCTCTCCGAACGGGCCGCCCACCCAAAGTGCAGCACCCCTAGCAGGAAACGCGACTCGCTTGGAACCTCGGGACCCCAAAGAGACCCTCCGGCGCATCCGGAAGATCGAGATCGTGACGCGGCGGCTCGTAAACGAGCAGCTCGCGGGTTCGTACCACTCGGTCTTCAAGGGCCGCGGCATGAACTTCGACGACGTGCGCCTCTATCAGGCCGGCGACGACATCCGCACCATCGACTGGAACGTCTCCGCGCGTACTGAAGAGACCTACGTCAAGACGTACGTCGAAGAACGCGAGCTGACCGTGATGTTGCTCGTCGACGTCAGTCGCGACGGTCAGTTCGGCACGAGAGACCAGCTCAAGGCCGACGTCGCCGCCGAAGTCGGAGCGCTCTTGGCGTTTAGCGCCATCAGCAACAATGACCGCGTGGGCCTCATCTTGTTCTCGGATCAGGTCGAGCACTTCGTCCCGCCGAAGAAGGGCAAGAGCCACGT
>CANMLD010000079.1 GCA_947498315.1 Pseudomonadota bacterium
CGCCGATCCCGACGACGCGCGGCTTGTGCTTTCGGATGTAGTCGCACAGCGAGCGGAACCCCATCTTGATGGGGTTGCAGTCGATGATGCCGACGTCGAGCCCGTTTTGGCGCGCGTGGGCAGCGAGGTAGACCAAGGCCTGTGGCACGACGAAGTTGTCGTCGGCCGACACGAAGGGCCAATAGTGCTTCGGGGGCTGGAGCAGCAGGATGTCCACAGCGCCTCCTGGCGTCATACTGGGAATGAGGAGCGGTCCTCGAGTGTGCTGGCGCGAGCCGTCGGGCTACTTAGTGCGACGAGGCGCGCCTACCATACCGGTCGTATCACAAAGCGGTTCCCGGTGAGCGGTTTACTGACCTCGGAGGCCTTTACCGACGTCGCTCTCGCCGTTGGTCACGGATCGTCGTCGCAGGCGATGGGCCACGCGTCGCCTGCGCGCACGGTGCGAACGGGAGGAGTGGCCAACGGCCGTGGCGGGCTGCCGGCTCGAAGCCGTTCGAGGTCGAGCTTCATCACCGTGACCCACGGCCCGAAGTGGCGCGTCTGAACGGTGGCCGCGGCTAGAGAAGGCCAACACGCCATCCCCTCCTGCGCGACGCTCGGAGCCACGGGCAGCCCAAAGCGGTGGTCGCGAAAGTCGATGAGCCAGAGCCAGCGGAGGCCGCGCCGTGACCGGGAGGTCCAGAGGCGGTCCGCGCCGAACGGGAAGCCGTAGATGCTCCCCGCCTGTGGCGTCTCCGAGAGCGCGCATGTCTCGAGCGACCACCACCCTTCGAAGCTGCGTCCGTGGACGAGCCCGACGCAGGGGCCGGTCAGGTAGACCTCGATGATGCCCGAGTACCAAGGCGCCGGTAGGTAGGCGATGCCGTGTTCCGGTGAGGACGCCTGCTCGCGTACCCAGGTGACCGCTTCGGCGGCGGCGGGTTTCGGCAGGCGGCCCGTCGCGATGGGGAGCGCCGTCGTGGCAGCCACGAGTGGCGCCACCCACGCGATTCGCCCCACCTGCCTTCGCCCCACCTGCCCCCGAAGAAGGGCGACGAGCGCCTCGGTGATGACCGGGACCAGGTAGATGTAGTGGCGTACGTCGATGTAGACGATCCCCTTGGCGACGGAGAGCTGCCAGGTGATGTGGACCTCGGCCGCTATCGCCACGATCGCGGCCACGACCAACAGGCGGCGAACGGGACCCTCACCGCGGACGGCGCCCCAGATTGCGAGCGCGGCGACGACGGTCCATCCGAAGGACTCGCCGCCGAAGAGGACGCGCAGCGCGTCGGGGATGGCCTCACTCAACGCGTGTGAATAGCGCATCATGGGTTGGTCTTCGGTCAAGCCTTGAACGCTCGTCACCAGCTTCTCGAACAGGAGTGAGATGGCTGGGAGGCACAGCAGCGCGGTCGTTGCAGTGACCTGCAGCAATGGTCGAAAACGGTCGCGCCAGCTCGAGTGCGGGTCGCTCTCACGGGGCCGCGCGGGCCAGAGCCACAGCCCAACGACGATGGCCAGCCAGGCACCATGGAAGTGGGTGTAGAAGGCCGCTGCGAGGGCGACTCCGGCGCGGATGCGGGCGCTCCGGGCTGCGGGTGACGACCGCTCTTCGAACGACTCCCAGACGCTCGTGGTCACGACGGTGCCAAGGAAGAAGAGCAGCGCGTAGGGGCTGACGTCGCTTCCATACCACAGCACCAGCGGGTTCAGAGCGACGACGGCACCGGCCAGCCAGGCGGCTTCGCGCCCGTGCCGACGTCGCACAGAGCTCCAGACGAGGAGTAGGCCGAACGCCGCAAAGAGCGCTGATGGCGCGCGAAGCCACGCCGTACCGCTCTCGGTGAGCGGTGACGCGACCGTCCCCGTGGCTCCTACGAGGGCCGGCCAGAGCACGCGGGCCCAGCCGGAGAGCACCATCGGGAAGAGCGGTTGGTGCATCTGCTCCGCGGCCTGCCGGCCAAAGACCAGTTCACCAACGGAGTCGGGTTTGATGGCCTCGAAGAGGTAGCTGACCTCGAGGTGTTCGAGTGAGGACCAGCCGGCTGTGGCAAGGAGGGAGAGAGCGAAGAGGCCTGAAAGCGCAAGCCCAGCGAGACGGTCGACCCTCGGCAGAACGCGCCATGCTGGGCGCAACGCGGCAACCCCGAGGGCGAGGACGAGGGCGATGGCGGTCAGCGAGAGCCAGGGACTCACACAGAGCTTCTACGTGAGATCACGGCTCCGACGCGACGGGTATCGGCTCTGGCGGCAACCAGGTCTCCGGGAGGTCGATGGTGAGGGTGTCGAGCTCGCCCTCACGTATGCGAGCAGGCAGTGTCGTCGCTTCACCGGTGAGCGTGTCGCGCACCGTGACCTGATAATCGCCCGCGAACCCGCGAAGGCGCAGTCGGCCTTCGATGTCGGTCACCCCAGCGTCGTTCGTAGTCCACCCCCGGATGAGGTTCCTCAGCGCGAAGAAGGCGGGCTTTGGGCTCCCGGGCTTCCGGAACAGGCCGCCATGTTCGATTGTGGCCGAGGAGTCCAAGGCGTCCTTCCACACGATGGCCTTCACGGAGGCGTGGGCGAAGGCCATCGTGTAGAACGCGCGGAGGTAGTCGGCCTGCAGGGCTTCGCTCCACCGTCGCCCCCAGTAGCCCGCGATCGCCCGGTCGGTGGGGTAGGGCACCGAGGGGACGGAGATGCCGCTGATGTGGAGCGTCTTGCCGAAACGGTCGAACTCACTCAGGATCTCAGCGAGTTCCGCGATGGAACGGCGCGGCATCAGCTCGGATACCGTCTTACCTGCGTCGCTTTTGGAACGCTTGTAGCCGTTGTAGTAGACCTCGAGCCCCACCACGTCGAAGTCGAGCGCGGCGTCCGTTAGCCTCTTCAGGAACGCCAGCGGCGTGATCGCTTGCCCTTCGCCGAACGGGTGCGTGAAGGAGACCCCGATGGGCGTCACGCTATCGACCGAACGTACCGCTTCCGCAGCCGCTACGGCGAGCGAGACCATGAGGTTCGGATCGCGGCCGAGGGCGGATGCCCACTCCGCGTTAGGCTCCCGGAGGGCATCCCAGAGGATGATGTTCCCCCGGAGCCTCGTCGCGAGGCCGCGCACGTGGCGCTCGACGGCGGCCCGCAGTGCGGTCGCGTCCAGGCGGCGTATGTGCTCAGGGGTGCGCTCCGGCGTCATCCAGAGAGCGGCCGAGGCCCTGAGGTCAACGCCCATGTCCGGTAGGACGTGTGCGCCGTAGCTTGCTTCGACGGCTTCGAGCGTCCAGTTGTCGGGCTGCGGCTCGGTACCGGTCCAGTCGGCGATGACCGTGCCGTGGTTGACGCCCGCGCGCACGAGCTGGCCCCACACCGCGGGAGTGAACGCCTCCTCCACTCCGAACTTGAAGTCGTGGCGGACTTGCGACAGCTCGAGCTGCACCCCCTCGACGGCGATCCCGCGCGCGTCCCGCACGACGAGGAGCACCTCGCCCTTGCGCGAGGAGTCGATACGGCGTTCAGCGTCTTCGAGCATCGCGCGATCGTCGTCCGTGACGTAGGCAGGCCACGCCGTGGATACCTCCGTCGCCCCTTCGGGCATCACCGGGCGGACGGCATCGAGCTGGCCGGCACAACCGACCACGTGAGTCGAGGTCACTACAGTGATGAAGAGAGAATGGACGAAGCTATGGCGGCGCATGGAGTTCCTCCCGAGACGAGAGTCCGGGAGAAGGTGCGCGACGTCAAAAAATCAGCGGGTTGCGGGGAGCTGTCCCCCGGTTGGGGCAGGGCCCCATCAGGTCCGATCGAGGCGCTTCAGGAGGTGGGAGAGCCGAAGCGAGAAGTACTGCGCCATCGGGTTCATGGACTCGGTCTTCTGGAGGCCCGTCAAGAGCTGCTTGTTGGCGGGACTGGCGAAGCGCTCGATGTAGACGAAGGCCCACTGTCGGAACTGCAGGTAGGAGGTCGGGCTCGACTCTTTGAAGAGGTCGACGACCAACGGGTACAGCGTCGCGTGGTCGACGCCGTCGATGGCGGCGAGCGTGATGACCGCCTTCTCGATCCCGTAGAACCGGTTCTGAATCGCGAGGAGTGCCTCGCGCGGGCCCTTCGTGATCTGCTCGTTCAGGGCGGTGCGCTCCTTCTGAATCACCTCCATACGCTCGATCATGGCGTTGTATTCGTCCACAGACTTGTTGAACTGCTCGACCTGCGCCTTGTCTTTGCTGTTCTTCAGGTCCTGATTGGTGACGATGGGCCGAAGCTCGTCGAGTTTCTTCGACTTCTCTTGGAACTCTTCACGAAGCGGCTTGACCTTGTCGCCGTACTCCAGGTTCGACTTCTCGACGGCGGAGATGGCGTCGCCGACCGACTTTCGTAGGTCGTCGAGCTTTCCCTTCTCGGCTTCGAGGAGCTTCACGTAACAGGCTGGGTCGGCACCGCAGTTCTTGACGGTCAAGTAGTACGAGTACGGGAGCGCGTCTTTCGCGGCGTCTCGGATCTCCTGTGTGGCGGCCTTGAGCGCCTCGTCCGTGGGCTCGGTGATGGCGAAGGCCTCGTAGCGGGGCAGGAGGTCCGGCGTGAGGCCGAGCGTCATCGCCGTCATGAGGTTTGCTTGGTTCAGCGTGTTCTTGCGCTGACCGAGGAGGTCGAAGATGTCGAAGAGCGCCGTGCGCGAGGCGGGGGTGCCCATGAGCGCGAGAGCGTTGCCCGTGTGCATGAACTGGTGAACCCACGGCTGCGGGCGGAGGAGGATGTCCTTTGCCTTCGGGATGACGTCGTCGTTTCGCAGATAGGCTAGGATGAACGAGCCCATGACCATGCGGTTCGAGTTCGTGTCCGACCAGCGCTGCTGTTTGTCGGTCGGGAGGAGCGCGACCTCGGGCGGCATGCGGTTGCCGGCGCGCGCCATCGAGTTGATGACGGCCACGGCGGAGTCTTTGTTGCCGACGTCCCACAGCACTTCGACCAGCTCGGGGCCATCGCGGTGTTGCCATCGGGGGATTCCGTAGGTCTCGGCGGTCTGTGTGAGGCGTTCGTGCTTGCCGTCGAGGGCTTGAACGAGCGCTGGGCCGGCTTCGGGTCCGATGGCGCCGAGCGCTTCGCGTGCGGCCTGGTACGAGGTCTGGCCCTGCGCGTCGACCATGAAGAGCGCCATGATCAAGCGATCGATGGCTTCTTTGCGGACCTCGGGCTTCACGACCTTCCAGTCGATCTGCTTCAGCTTGTCGGCGGCGAGCTGATTGACCTGAATGCCTTGCGTCGTCGGATCTTCGCCGACGAGGAAGACCAGAGTCTCGACGATCTCCTGCGGCTTCATGAACGCCAGCAGCGTATTGACGAGGTTCTCGCGAGCTGACGGGTTCGAGAAGGAACGGATGAGCTCCTCGACGTCCGGAACCGCTTCGCGGAGCTGCCAGGACTTCACGATCTGCGCGGCGAGCGGGCTCGCTTCGCGGTCTTTCAGTGCTTGGCGAATGACCGGCATCACCTTCGGGCGAAGCGTCTTGTCGATGTTGCCGAAGCCTTCGAGCGTCTTCGTGATCTCGGTGCGATACAGCGCTTTTGGGTAGTAGTCGATTAGCGCCGGCGCCTCGGTGGTGCACTTCATCTTGCCGAGCTTCTCGATGACCATGCGCTCCTTGTGCGTAATACCGATGCGAGCGGTCCAGTACTCGCACGTGTTCGGGTCGCCGCGCTCACAACCCATCGCGGCGGTGCTCGCGAGGGCAAGCAGGGCCGAACGCGCACCGAAGCGAGTGGTGAGTCGCGCGCGGAGCTGCATCAAGGCGGAGCGGGAGCGGGAGTTCAGCATGAAGAGGTGCCTTGCATGAGAGGTTTACGCGCGCGGCGGGCCGCGAGATGCGCGAGTATAAGAGAGGCCTTTCGGACTGGTCAACCAACGCGTCGACGCTTTTGCCGCGGCGACGACAGTCGGCGTGGCACTTAGAACAGGTGGCGCACCACGGAGACGATCATGCCGAGGCAGAACCAGAGCAGCAGGACCGCAAAGCTGACGTAGACGACTACTCGATACGGCCTTAGGGCTGGGTCGAAGCCGCGGCGGCTGGAGTCCACGTAGTCGCCGCGACGCTCGAGCACTGTGGCAGAGCGCGATGTGGTGGCGGCTCCCGAGGTAGGATCGTTTTGGGTCATGACGCGTCGAGTCTATACCGCGTTGCGGGTGGACGGGAAGTTGGTGGGTCGCTCCGTGCCCTAAATCTTCAGGATTGGGTCAGCTCGCTGTCCGCGGCTGTCGCGCGCTGTCCGCCGCCATGATAAATCGACCACCTCGGTCTCGCGACCGCCACGAGGATGGGACCAGGCTTCGGCCATAAACTAGCGACTCCCTCGATGTCGCGGGGCTCACAACCGGCCATGCTCATCTACTCCCTCTCGATCAACGAGATCCTTGTGACCCAGGGGGCATCGGGACTGCCTCAGTCACGAAACCCACTTTGGCGAGCTTTAGCGGCGTTTTCCGACGAATCGGTGCCCCCTGGCAGGGACACGGCTCAATTTTATTGCATCGAGTTGCTCTCGCTCAAAGGCGGGCGATGCAGTCCGTCTTAGTCGTTCGAGTAGGCGCCCATAGACGCGCAGTCGAAGCGAGAGGGCGGCTGCGTCGGCAGTCCATGCGGTTTCGGGTGGGGGGACGACCCAAGCGCCCCCGGCGTGCGCGGCGATCGCTCAATCTCCATTTTGGCCGACGCACTCACGACAGGCCGAGGTTTGACGATGCGGGTCGCGCTTGCCAAACTCCCGCCGCATCGGGAGAAGTCCCCCCCGGCGTTTGCGGTCTTTGGTGCTCGTGTCTTTAGGAGGGCTCATGTCGACGTCCATCATTCAGCTCGTTGCGCGAGAGATCCTCGATTCGCGTGGTAACCCGACCGTCGAAGTCGAGGTCGGCCTCTCCGGTGGTGCCAAAGCCCGTGCGATGGTGCCCTCCGGGGCGTCGACCGGCGCTCATGAAGCGTTCGAGCTGCGCGACCACGACTCGTCACGTTATCAAGGCAAAGGCGTCCTGAACGCCGTCGCGAACGCGCGGGGGCCTCTCTTCGATGCGGTACGAGGGCTCGATGCGGCCAATCAAGAGGCCATTGACGCGGCTCTGAACGCGGCGGACGGAACCGACAACAAGTCTCGACTCGGTGCGAACGCGATCTTGGCGGTCTCTCTCGCAGCGGCTCGGGCAGCAGCGACCGCGCGCGGCGTGCCCCTCTACCGGCACATCGGCGGCCTCCTCGCGAACACCATCCCCGTCCCGCTCATCAACGTCATCAACGGCGGTGCGCACGCTGACAACGGGCTCGACGTTCAAGAGTTCATGCTCGTCCCGCATGGTTTCTCTTCGTTCCGCGAGGCACTGCGAGCGGGCGCGGAGATCTTCCACACCTTGAAGAAGACGCTCCGCGATCGCGGGCTCGCGACAGGCGTCGGTGACGAGGGTGGCTACGCGCCACGGCTCGAGAACAACGAGCAGGCGCTGTCGCTACTCATCGAAGCAATCGAGCGGTGCGGATACGAGCCGGACACTGAGATCTCCATCGCGCTCGACGTCGCTGCAACGGGGTTCTACGACGCCGACAAGAAGCTCTACCGATTCGAGGGCGGGCTCTTGACGTCTTCCGAGCTCACATCGGTCTACCAGGGGTGGTGCGCGAAGTACCCGATCGCCTCGATCGAGGACGGTATGAGCGAAGACGACTGGGACGGCTGGCGGGCCCACACGGCGGCGCTCGGAGACCGGGTTCAGCTCGTCGGCGACGACCTCTTCGTCACGAACTCGGAACGGCTCGAGATCGGCATCGGCACGGGGGCGGCCAACGCCATCCTCATCAAGCCAAACCAGATCGGGACCATCTCCGAGACCCTCGAGACCATTCAACTCGCCCAGCGTGCATCGTATGGGACCATCCTCAGCCATCGCAGCGGTGAGACCGAAGACACGTCAATCGCTGACCTGGCAGTCGGGACGAACGCATGTCAGATCAAGACCGGTTCGCTCTGCCGCTCCGAGCGGGTCGCCAAGTACAACCAGCTCCTTCGAATCGAGGCCGAGCTCGGTGACGCGGCCGTCTATGCGGGCATGATCTTTACGCCGCCGGACACCGATGTCGCTCGAGATGAAAGCGATGCGTGAGCGTTTCATCTCGCCACTGCTCTTTGTGTTGGTCGTCGGCTGCAAGTCGGAGAAGTCGGACGGCGCCGCTACGGCACCGTCGGCTCCGAGTGAAGCGGCAGCGTCGGCCCAGGTGTCTGCGCCCGCGGCCGAGACCGCACCTGCATCCGACGACCGCGAAGCAGCTGAGCAGGCCGACGTAAGGGACGCGCCAAGGCCCGCTGTCCCGCCGGCTAGCGTCGAGAACGCCCCATCAGCGGACGGGCGTCGTGCTGCGCTCGAGACCGCGTGGCGCGCACGCGCTTGTCTGCTCAAACGCCAGGATCGCACGGGTGGTGACGCCATCGATCGGGCCGGCGGGTACAAGGACGCCGCCGACTTCACGGCGCAGTGGGCCGCGGCTGCAGCGGCTGACCCCGCCTGGGCTACCCGCGTGATGACGGAAGCCGTCATGGCGGGCTGTGAACCCGCCTCCAATTAGGGCTCGGTCGTAAATAAGTGGGAGAGTTGACCGTGCCGCGCTCCGCCCGGTTCGGGCCAAGTCCGAAGACATACTCCCCGTATTTCGAGGACTTGGACCGAGCCGGGCGGGGATGCGGCGCGAGGCCACTCGAATCACTTATTTTCGACCGAGCCCTTAGCGAAGGGATATGCCCGAAAGCGGGCTTGGCGCGTTGGTGAAGCGGGGCGGGCAGGTTGTTCCCGCCCGCCCCGTCGACGTTGTCAGCGCATCGCCCGACGGCGGTTCATCACGCCGATGGCGAGGAGCATCAGGACGAGGCCGGCGGCCGGTCCTCGCGTGCTGCTCGGCGCGGACGTGCACCCGTCGTCGCTCTCGGTCGAGGTCGCTGTGCCGACGTCGTCCGTAGCGCCGTCTTGGGCGTCGGTGGCGTCCGTCGACCCATCAGTGCCATCGGTCGAGTCGGTGGCGTCGACGGCGTCCGTGCTGTCGGTCGCGTCCGTGCCGTCGGTCGCGTCCGTGCCGTCGGTCGCGTCCGTGCCGTCGGTCGGGTCCGTGCCGTCGGTCGCGTCCGTCCCGTCAGTGGGTACTTCGTAGTCGTTATAGAGCGCGACGGGCTCTTCGTAGTTGTTCGTGTTGTGGAGATCGTGGCCGTAGGTCTGCCACTCGATTCGCCCCGAACGCGGCCCGTTTAGCTTCCACGCGAAGGCCCACCCGTTGCGGGTGGTGGTCGCGAGGTCGAAGTTGCCATCATCGTCGAGGTCACCGAAGGACCCGGCAGCCGTGATCCAGCCACCGGTGTTCTTTGGGAAGCCCGCGACTTCACTGCCATCGAGGTTGAACGCGCGCACGAGGTAGCCAGCCGAGGTGTTGATGACCTCGACCGCGCCGTCGCCATCGATGTCGGCGACGACGGGGCTGACGAAGAACTGCCAATCGTCCATGACCCGTGGCCACGCGTTGAGGTACTCGCCGTCGTCCATGCCCCAGATCGAGAGCTGGTGGTCGAAGACCGCCCGCTTGCCGCCCTCAGCGAACACGAGCGCGAAGTCGAAGCCGGCCGTCCCCTTGGCGAACTCGAGGCCAGGCTGGCCATCGAACTCGAAGAAGATGCCATGGTTCATCAGGGTGTAGGCTGGGGTGTCCTCCGAGTTCGACTTCACGCCGAAGTCGAACTGGTTCACCTGGAGGACCTCGCCGTCTCTCTCGAACGGGCTGCCGTCCCCATCCCACATCTGCGGGGCGAAGGCGATGGCGTCGAGGTGCACTTCGAGGCCGGGCTCGTCGTCGAGGTTGGCGAGCGCTGGGTTCGTGGGGCAGCCCGTGCCGACAACCGGCAACGTCTCGACGATGAGTCCGGTCAGCGTCACCGGCCAGCCGTCTTTGAGCGCCGCCGCCGTGTCGCTCGTGTCCGGGGCGCCGGTCCACTTCAGCAGGTAGCCGCGGCCTTCGTTCTTTCCATAGACCTCGTTGGTGCACACCACGATGTCAGGCTGGCCGTCTGCGTCCACGTCACCGACCGCGGGGGTGATGATCATGCGCGACTGACCTTCTTCGAGGGGGTCATGGATGAGCAGCGGCCAGCCGGCCACGGGGGAACCATCGTGGTGCCAGATGTAGAGGTAGCCGTCCATACCAGCGGCGATGATCTCGAGGTCCATGTCGCCGTCGAGGTCGTACAGGGTCGGAGCGCCGAAGAAACCCTCGTCGATGACGCGGTCGGGGTTGGTCTCGCCCGTGAACTCGGACTTCACCCGTTGGGGCCATCCGGCTTGAAGCTCGCCCTTCTGATCGTACACGAAGACGCCGCCATCCCAGGTGGCGATGACGATGAAGAGACCATCGGCGATGTCGCCGGTGATCGCGCCCACGGCAGGGCCCATCATCGACCATTCGCGGTTCGTCTCGGGATCGACGCCACCTGCTGGTGCGCAACCAGCCTTGTCCTGACGGAACGCGCAGATCCCAGAGATGTTGGGGCCCGCCGTGTCCATCTCGGGGCGCTTCGGGAGGTAGGTCGGGAAGCCCGGGGCTTCGCTGCCGTCGGCCTTCATGGCATGGACGCCCCCGTCGGTGGAGACGAAGATGAACTCCTCACCGCCATCGCCGTCGAGGTCGACGATCTTGCCCGAGCCTTCGATGGAGGCGCCGATGTTCTTCGGAAATCCCGGGAGGAGCGTGTCATCGACGATGAGGTGCACCGTCTTGCGGAACTCGTTCCCGAGAGTCTTGCCTTTGTGGGTCGATTCGACGCGCAAGCGCAACGTGAGGGACCACTGGTGAGGGTCGACGAGCGCCTTCGTGTAGTCGATTCGCTTGCTGACCTCTTTGACGTCCCAGTCTGCGAGTTTGCCCGCTGCGGGCCCGCCAACGGCCGTCTTGCCCGTCGTGATCGTCTCCCAGCCGTCAACCGGATCGACGCCGAGCGCATACTCGAGGGTCCACGTGTAGTTGTCATAACGCGGAGCCTTGCCATCGACGCGACCACCGACACGCCCTGTGATGGCGACGACGTTGCGCTTCAGGACGTCGATTGGCTCGAACCAGAGTGGGGCCTCGATGTCGGCTTCTGGAGGGATCTGATCGTCGAGCACCATGTCGACCGACGTGCGGGCGTTGTTACGGCCATAGCCAAAGTGCCAATCCCAGCCGACTCGGCTCGGAAACTTGGATTTGTCGGTGGCCGATTCCGGGACGTAGATGTCGTCGGCGCTCATGATCAGGATGCCGCGGACCTCCTCCGCGGTGAGGGGCGGATCGAGCGGGACCTCACCTTGAATCCCAGCGGAGTGGATGAGGCCGACATGGCCTGCGGTGATGCCAACCGCTTCTGAGCTGCAGCCGCTGCCGGGCGTCGAGAGGATGAGCTGCCCGCCGAAGTTGGTGCAGTTGTTGAAGTTCAGGAAGGTCGTGGACTTGCCTGGGCTTGTGCCGTCGTACACGATCGCGTGCACGTAGAGCGTGTGGTTGTTGGTTCCGGGCATGTTGTGGTGGAAGCTGAGCTCGTCAGCGGCGCTCGCGACCATGGACACGCCGTTGCGGTACGCGTATTCGATAGCGCCGACCGCGTAGGGGTTGTTGTTGAGCGAGCCAAGCGCTTCCTGCACGACCTTGGCGCCCGAGTCGACCGCGAAGATGGTGCCCGTTGCAAAGTCATTGACGTCGACGACGAATGAGTCGCCTACGCGCACCATCAGGATCGTGCACTCAGGGCAGACGCCGATATCGCCCTTGCCGTCGTTGCCTTCGGCGCCCGAGTCACGCGCCTCGCCCGTGCCGTGGCCGTAGCGCGTGTCGTCCTTCGGGTTGTTGTCGTTATCGAAGGCGTCCCAACCCGAGATGTCGTCCGTGAAGCCGTTACCGTCATCATCGACGCCGTCCGAGCACGTCAGGATGAGGTCCTCAGGGTCGAGGTTGCCGTTCTTGTTGCCCTCGGCGTCCTTGGCAGCGCCCCAGGCAGGGTCGACCGCGAGATAGTCGGCGATGTTGAAGGAGCCAGAGTCATCGACATCCCAGGCGTCCCCGCCCTCTTTGGCTGTTGGCTTGCAGTTGCCGAGCTCGGCCTTGTTCAGATAGTGCTTGTTCCGAACGTCACCGTTGTCCCAGTTGATCCCGGAGTCGAGCACCGCGATGATGACGCGCCGGTCGCCGATCGTCCGCTGCCACGCGCGGTCGGCGTGCATGCCAGTCCCCAACGCGATCTCGGCTTGGCGGAAGTCCTTGGTCTTCGACCAGTTCGCGGGGACGAAGGACCATAGGTTCCACTGCCCCCCGGTGACCTCACCCTTGTCGTTGATCTGGATGAAGCCAGGGTCACTCGGGTAGGCGTCGCGCGGATCATCGGTCGGTCCGTTCGGCCAAGCCGCGAGCGCGAGGGCAGGAGAGAGCAACAGGGGTGCGAGTCGGCGTAGCAGCATGGGACCTCGAGGGCGTTGAAAGACGACAGGGTGGTCGATCACGCGAGATCGTCCGGTGTCAGTCGCATCGTAAAGCCTAGCCCGAAGTGAGACACAGTTCCACCCGGACTTTGGCGTCGTCACGAGCCCTGCATCCTGTTCGAAGCAGTGCGCGATCGCGACGGAAATCGGCCTTGATTTGGGTGCAACAGGCACGTTCCGCCTGTCGGGTGGCTTTGACTCGAGCCGCGTGCCGCATCAGCATGCGCGTTCGTGATGATGCTCCCGGGAGCACCATGCGCTACGGAATCATCTCGGACATCCACGGCAATCGCGAGGCGCTCGAATCGACCCTCGCCATGCTCTACGGGGTTGGCATAGACCGGCTCGCTTGCCTAGGCGACATCGTCGGGTACGGCGCCGATGCGGACGCTTGCGTGGACATCGTCCGGGAGCACGTCGACCTCTGCGTCATTGGCAACCATGACGCCGCCGCCGTCGGACGCTACGATCTGAGTCACGCGAACGCGCTCGCCCAGGAAGCGCTCATCTACTCGATGAAGACGCTCTCGAAGCGAAACAAGGACTGGCTCGCGGCGCTCCCCTTCGTCATCCGCGAGATGGACACGAGCTTCTGTCATGGGGCTCCCGTAGAGGTGGAGACGTTCGAGTATGTCTTCTCGCTCGACAAAGCGGCCATGCTGAGCGACCACGTCGAAGAGCTCTCTCACGTGACCTTCGTCGGGCACTCCCACCTGACCACGGCGTATCTTGTGACGGAGCGCTTGACACTGCAGCTCGATCAGGCACCGCGCTTCCAGATCCGAAACGGCGTCAAATACGTCTTCAACGCGGGGAGCGTCGGCCAGCCTCGCGACCGCGACAAGCGTGCGTGCTCCGTCATCTGGGACACCCAGGAACGTAGCGTGACTTACCTCCGTGTTGGATACGATATCGCGGCGGCGGCAGGCAAGATCATCGCGGCTAAGCTGCCATCGGCATTCGCCCGGCGGCTCGAGCACGGGGTGTGACCCCCCGCTGATTGTCTCACACGCGATCGTAGCGGGCGAAGCGCATCTGAAAGCTGCCGCGCCCCTGTGTGATGCTGCGGAGCTCAGTAGAGTATCCGAACATGCGTTGCAGTGGCACGTCGCACTCCACCAACTTCGCGCCGACGCCGGCGTCGGAGATGTTCTCGACTTGCCCGCGGCGCTGGTTCACCGACCCGATGACCTCGCCCACGTTCTCGTCTGGCACCGTCATCTCGGCGCGCATTATCGGCTCGAGGTAGGCCGTGCCGGCGCTCTTGGCTGCTTCACGAACGGCGATGCTGCCCGCGATTTTGAACGCGAGGGGCTGCGAGAGTCCATCCCGCCAGGTCGCACCGAGCAGCGTGACCACGACGTCATCCATCGGAAAGCCGCCGAGCGGGCCAGCCTTGGTGCCTTCGATGGCGCCTTCGCGAATACCCGCAAGCAACGCAGGCGTGATGAAGGCCTCGGTAGCGGCGTTCTCGAAGCGTACGCCTTGGCCCCGTTCGTTGGGCTCGACCCGAATACGAACTTCCCCGTGGATCTTGTCGTCGTCGGTGTCCCGAAGGAAGAGCCCGGTGGCGTCGGCCGACTTCACGATCGTCTCGAGCAAGACGACTTGTGGCTTGCCGACACGCACGTCGACCCCAAACTCGCGCTTGATTCGGTCTGCGAGGACATCGAGGTGCAGCTCGCCCATGCCGCGGATGAGGAGATCGCCAGTGGACTTCTCCTCCTCCCAGCGGAAGGTTGGATCTTCCTCAGCGAGCTTGCCGAGCGTCTCGAGGAGCTTGTCGCGCTCCCGGAGTGAGTTGGGCTCGATAGTTTGGCTGATCACCGGTTCGTAGAGGCCGACTGGCTCGAGCAGGATCGGGTGCTTCGGGCTACACAGGGTGTCGCCGGTGTAAGCGTGGCGCATCATCACGCCGACGATGTAGCCGGCCGTGGCTTTCTCGATCTTCGTGCGCTTGTTCGCGTGCATCTCGAAGAGGCGCGCGGGCTTCTCTTCCTGGCGGCGAGTCGTATTGAACACCGGTTCGCCGGCGACGAGCGTGCCCGAATAGATCCGGACATAGGCCATTCGGCGCCCGTCCTCCATGATCTGGACCTTGTAAGCCAATGCAGCGAGCGGCGCCTTGTCGTCCGGCGGTCGGGTCACGAAGGTCGGGTCATCGGTCGCCACGAGCCCCTTCGCGTCGAAGACGGGCAGGATGCCGGTGATGTCGGGGATGTCGCCTGGCGAGGGGAGGTAGTCGACGACGGCGTCAAGGAGGGGCGGGATCCCCTTGTTGTGGAGCGCGGAGCCGCACAAGACCGGGACCATGACGCCCGCGATAGTGGCCTTTCGGATGGCAGCGATGAGCGTCTCCACCCCGATCTCTTGGCCTTCGAGGTAGGCCTCGGCGATCGCATCGTCGACGTCAGCTACCCGTTCGAGCATGGCCTCACGGGCTGCCTTAGCGGCAGCCATGTCGGGCGGAGCGACCGTCGCGAAGTTTGCCGGGTCCTCGTTGGCCCACAGGTACGCCTGCATACGGACCAAGTCGACCACGCCCTTGAAGCCCGACTCGACGCCGACCGGCATCTGAATGGGGACGCAATGCTTGCCGAGACGCTCGTGGATGGACGTCATCGCCCGCTCGAAGTCGGCCCCAATTCGGTCGAGCTTGTTCACGAAACAGAGGCGCGGGACCTTGTACTTGTTCGCTTGGCGCCAGACCGTCTCGGTCTGCGACTCGACACCGTGTACCGCGTCGAAAACGGCGACGGCACCGTCGAGCACTCGCAGTGACCGCTCGACCTCGATCGTGAAGTCGACGTGGCCGGGCGTGTCGATGAGGTGGAACTCCATGCCTTTCCACAAGAACTGTGTCACCGCCGACGTGATGGTGATGCCGCGCTCCTGCTCCTGGACCATCCAGTCCATGGTCGCTTCACCGTCATGCACTTCGCCCATCTTGTGCGTCTTGCCGGTGATGAAGAGCATGCGCTCGCTCACGGTGGTCTTGCCGGCGTCGATGTGGGCCATGATCCCGATGTTTCGGATCTTACTCAGATACTTCGGAACTTTGCGTTCGATGGTCATGACTTTCTCCACATCGCCGGTGCGGGCTCGGCCCGGGCGTCCTATCTTGCCCGAGTCTGCCGTTCGCTGGCGCGGCGCGGGATACCATAGGGCCCCGGGCCTCACAAGACAGACGGTTGAGTGGCAGTCCAGCCGACCCGTTTGGGAGCGGGAGTCCGCCACGCGAAGGCCCATCCCTTTCAACTCACTGGCCCCAACAATCATGAAGGGCCCCGCTCCAATCTTGACCTCTCCATAAACGGATGCTCTAACGCGACCCAGGAGAGAACGGCGAGACCATGGCACAAAAGCGCGACTACTACGAAGTTCTGAGCGTCGCCCGCGATGCGGACGGTAAGGCTATCAAGACCGCCTACCGGCAATTGGCGATGAAGTACCACCCGGATCAAAACCCAGGTGATGCGTCGGCCGAGGAGATGTTCAAAGAGGTCTCCGAGGCCTACGAAGTCCTCTCTGATAACGACAAACGCAGCATCTACGACAGGTTCGGGCACGCCGGCCTCGAGCAGCGCGGCTATCAGGGCGCCTCCGGCGGGATCGAGGACATCCTCTCCCGTATGGGCGACGTCTTCGGCGGTGACATGTTCGGCGACATGTTCGGCTTCAATCGACGTCGCGGGCCGGGCAAGGGGCAGGACCTCGGCTACGAGCTCGAGTTGACGTTCGAAGAGGCCGCGTTCGGCGTCGCGAAGACCCTCGAGTTTCATCGACAGGCGAAGTGCAAGCCCTGCGAAGGTTCGGGTGCCGAGCCGGGTACCAAGAAGACGCCGTGTGTGCAGTGCGCTGGCCGCGGTGTGGTCATCATGAGCCAGGGCATTCTGCGCATGCAGGTGCAGTGCAACCGCTGTGGTGGCGCCGGCGAGATGATCGCGACTCCATGTAAAGCCTGTCGAGGGCAGGGGGTGGTCAAGGAGCCGGTCAAGGTCACCGTCAACATCCCTGCCGGTGTCGATAACGGGACCCGGGTCCGCAAGCCTGGCGAAGGCATGCCGGCGCCCCCGGGCGGGCAACCGGGCGACCTCGTGGTGTTGGTCGCGATCAAGGAACACGAGCTCTTCTCGCGCGAAGATGCCGACGTCCACGCCGAGGTTGACGTTCCTTTCGCGGTCGCGGCGCTCGGCGGAGAGATCGACGTCGTGACGCTCGACGGCAACGCCAAGATCGACATCTTCCCCGGCACGCAGCATGGCGAGATCGTGACGCTGCGCGGCAAGGGCATCCAACGCCTGAACGGCAGCGGCCGCGGTCACCACCACGCCCATGTGGCGGTCGTGGTCCCAAAGCGGCTGTCCAAGAAGCAGAAGCAACTACTGCTCGAGTTCATGGCGGCGGGCGGTGATGAGTGAGGCGGCGAGCGTGACGACAAAATCACGGCAAGACTCAGTGGACGGAACCGAGGTCGTTGGCGGAATGCGGCAGTGGCTCGTTCCGATGCCCGTGAAGGTTCTGCAGATACTGAGTGGTTACCTGCTCTTCCGGTGGATCGCGATCCTTGCGGCGCGGCACCTCCTCGGCTTCGAATCCGAGTGTCGTGTGCGCTTTGACGGCGAACGTCTTCGCCTGTCCCGGACGACGCGACTTCTTGGGCGTACGATCTCCGAGTCGGAAGAGGTCGTACTGGCCAAGGACGTCATGATGGTCGGCTACGAGCGCCGGTACCCATTCATGCTATTGCTCCTCGGTGCGCTCGGGCTCCTCCTCGGCGCCATCGTCGGCGTGGGCTGGATCGTCGACGGGATTCAAGCGAGCTACGTCCCCATCGCCATCTTCGGTCTCGCCGCGTTGGCCGTCGGTGTCGGCTTCGACATCGGGCTCGGCGCCCTCGCTGATCACGTCGGTCCCCGGGGCGGCCTCATGCTGACGCTGCGGAAGGACGCGACGGTCCAGCTCTTCACGAGCCGCTTCCGGATCGTTGGGGTCCCTGAAGAGGGTGCTCGCAAGCTGCTCGAGGCCATCGAAGCGGGCTCGCGCTGAGATAGTCCCTCCCCACGTCAGGTGCGGCGTCAGCTGCCGTCTGAGGGCGAGTCGGCATGAATGACGCGGTTGCGTCCTGACTTCTTTCCCGAGTACAGGCGTTCGTCTGCCACCGAGACCAATGTCTCGAGCGTGTCGCCGTCGTCTGGGTACGAGGCGATCCCCGCCGTGAAGGACACCTGAAAGGTCCCCCGTTCGCCCTCGAAGGGGAGCTCACGGACCTCGGCGAGTAGACGCTCGACGACGCCGGCACCCACCTTGGTGGACTCGCCCGGTAGCACCACGATTAGCTCTTCACCGCCCCAGCGGCCCATGATGTCGTAGACGCGGAAGCTCCGACGCATCAACGCGCCGATACCCTCGAGCACGCGGTCGCCAGCGATGTGGCCATGCTCGTCATTGACTTGCTTGAAGCGATCGAGGTCGATGAGCGCGAGTGTGATCGGACGACCGTGCCTTCGGGCCTCCTGAATGGCGGCGTTCAGCTGGCGAGCGAAAGCGCGTCGCACCAGGAGCCCAGTGGTCGGATCGATCTCCGATGCTCTGCGCATCAGGTGAGCACGATCGAGGCGTACTCGAACGCGCGTCAGGAGCTCCTCGGGGAGGACGGGCTTCGTCAGATAGTCGTCGCACCCCGCGGCAAAGGCCGAGACCAAGGTCTCGCGGTCGCCACGGCCCGTTGCGAGGACGATGGGCACTTCGTCCCAGCGCGGCGTCAGACGGATGGTGCTGCAGAGGTCGAGCCCCGAGATACTAGGCAAGAAGATGTCAGCGAGGACCAAGTCCGGACGGAACGTATCCATCGCGTCTAGGGCGGCGTCGGCATCGCCTACGCCTTTGGCATCGATGGATGCGGCGCCGAGGAGACCAACGACATGGTCGACGAAGTCCTCGTCATCGTCGACCACCAGAACGCGAGACCGATTTCGTCTCGAGAGCGAGACCAGCTCGCCAGCAAGGTCGATGACCGAGTCGAGTTCGACGGGCTTCGAGAGGAAACGGATGGCGCCGGCGTGGGCCGCAGCGACTCGGGTCGGCAGGCTCGAGTCAGCGGAGACGAACGCCACGGGGAGCTGCTCACGGCGCGGCAGGAAACGGAGCTGTCTCACGAGGATGAACGAGGGCTGTCCGGCGAGGTCGACATCGACGATGGCGCCGTCAATCGGGAGGACCTTCGCGATGGCCAGCGCTTCGTCGATTGTGGTGGCCGGGATGACGTCGATGGCGCTCCGGGACGCGATGGTGCCGACGAGACGCAAGAAGTCGGGGTCGTCATCGACGACGAGCACGCGACCAGGGGGTGACCCCGCGAGGGCGCCCATGTCGAGACGTCGTGGGACGGTAACGACGCCCTGACGCGCCTCCGCGAGCGCCTGATCCACATCATTCCAGAGCGCGACCGTTGGCCCGTCAGGTAGCGGCCACTCGCCTGCTGAGCTGACGTTGCGTAATGACTCTTCAATGCGTCCGAAGGCGCTACTCACGCCCGTGAAGCCGTAGCTACCTGCCGTCCCGCGGAGGCGATGAGAGATGCTGATGGCGGCGTCGAGTGCCTCGCGCGTGCCGCGTTCGCGGGCGTCGAGCAGGAGCTTCTCAGCGTTGGCAAGGCGGCCAGGGAGCTTCGTACCGTATTGCGTCCGCAGCGACGAGAGCACGTCAAGGGCACGTTCGGAGAGTTGCAGCGCGGTGCCAAAGAGCGCGTCGAGCTCGGTCGCGAGGACCGTGACTTTGACGGGCTTGTGGACGATCAGGCTCACTCCGAGCTCCTCACGGAGTCGTTCGTGAGAGCCTGGATCACGCCAGTACGCGGAGACGAACGCGATGCGCGTGTCGTCACCAACGCGACGACGGCGGGCGATCCAGTCGATCCCCGTGGCGTCCGGCAAGAGGCCGTCGACGACCACCAGATCGAGCTTCTGCTGCATGAACGCGAGATCCGCTTCCTTTGCGGTGCCGACTTCCGTTACCGCGTGTCCGAGAGCGGTCAAGGCGCCGGCGAGGCTCGCTCGGAACTCGGTGTCGTCGTCGATGAGGAGGGTTTGTCGGGCCATGACACTGCAGTCTGCCGTGCTCATCGGCACTCGTCACGAAACGACTACTTCCAGTCGTCAGCCCCAGCCCGGGCGCCGCCGGCTTCAGCCGGAACTGACGCCGGGCTATCAGCGTTCAGCGTTCAGCGGTCAGCCCGGCGAGGCCACGGAAGCGCCGCGCGGTGCGAGACATGTAGCCCGGCCGGTCGACCGAAGCTGACCGCCGACCGCTGAGCGCTGACCGCTCAGTAGCAGCACCGAGCGCCGCGCCGGTATCGCCGGGTGCAGCCCCGGACATCGAGTCAGTCACGAGCGGTCAGCCCGGCGAGGCCACGGAAGCGCCGCGCGGTGCGAGACATGTAGCCCGGCCGGCCGACCGAAGCTGACCGCCGACCGCTGAGCGCTCGTGACTAACTCGGACTCACGGAGACCTCGGACTTGGGTTCAACGAGTATGAGCCCGAGGCTTCGCGCTCGTTTCTCTAGGAGCTTGCGCTCCCAATCATGGCGGCGCGGCAGCGCCGCGAGGGTCACG
>CANMLD010000080.1 GCA_947498315.1 Pseudomonadota bacterium
GACGGGTCCTGCGCTCGCAGCGGGGACCGTGGCCTTCACTTGCGTGGCCGAGACGACGTCGACGTCGAGGGCTGCCACGCCGTTCAAGGCGACGGTAGCGCCATCAGCGAAGTCTTGGCCCGTGATCGTGATGGTGGTGCCGCCGAGGATGCTGCCGAAGGCCGGAGTGACGCTGAAGATGGCGATGCCCTCGGGCGGCTCGGCGATGGTCAAGGTCCCAGCGGCAGAGACGGCGTAGGTCATCGTCGTGGAGTCGCGGTCGGCGTAGGCCCAGGTCTCGCCGTCGAGCGAACAGCGGAAGGCGTAGTCGTAGGCGCCTGGCGTGAGCGCTCCGAAGCTGGACTCCCAAAGGTCATCGTTGTCGCTCAGGCCCGTCTGGCCGGCGTAGGACGCGCTCTTCCACGACCAGCTCGCCGCTGTGGGCTCGGTGTTGGCGGGGCCGACGCCGAGCTCGACGAAGAGGCCGGTCCCGGCGCCAGCGCCCGGGGTGACGCCCGGGTGGTAGATCTGGACGCGGACCGCGTCGGGGCTTGCACCCACGGGAACGGAGAGGTCAAAGGGGGCGACGAGCACGGCGAACTGTACGACGCCCGCCTGATACTCGAAGCCGCCGACGAGGGTCGCCTGTTGCTTGTCCGGATTGATGACCGTGACGTCGACCGGGCCCTTCGCCTCGCCCGCAGGGCTGGTGCATGACAGTGAGGTGCCGCCGCTCCCGACGCTGACTTGGGACGCCGTGGCCAGGCCAAAACGGACCGTGGCGCCAGGCTGAAAGCCAGTGCCTGTCAGCGTGACCGGGTCGCCGCCATCGAGCTTGCCGGAGGCGGGGGCGACCTTGGTGAGCGTCGGCGCTGCAAAGGAGGTGTAGGTGAAGCCATTCGGGTAGTTGCCCTCTTTGCCGTCCGGGTTGATGACCGTGACGGTGACGGGGCCGAGGTTGCCGGGTGGGACCGTGGCGGTGAGCGTGCCGGTAGTCTTGATCGCGACGTTGGAGGCCTGCAACGCGCCGAAGCGAACCGTTGCGCCGGTCGCGAAGTTGGCGCCCGAGATCACGACGGGAGTACCGCCCGAAGCGGGGCCCTTGGCGGGGTCGATGAGGCTCACCGACGGCGTCTTTCCGGCAGGGATGTCGACGATGCACTTGCCGGCTTGGCAGATGAAGCCGTCGTCGCACGGCTCGTCCGGGCCGCACTCCGGTTTCTCCACGCAGCTTCCGACGAGGCAGATGTAGCCGTCGTTACAGGGCTTCTCCGCGGAACACTCCGGCCCGGTGTCTTCGGGGACGCACGTCCCGCCATCACAGACTTGGCCTGCTGGGCACTCCTTCACGGGCGAACATTGGGGGACGTCGTCCGGCTCGCAGGTGCCACCGTTGCACGTCTCGCCCGAGGGGCACGCGGTGAACTCGTCGCACTCCGCGATGGGGCCCGAGACGACCACGGTCGTGTTCTTGACGTTGCCGTACGAGTCGGGCTCGAGGAAGACGGGCTCTTCGGTCCAAGTCTCGGTCGCCGCGTCATAAGTCCACGACTTCACACCGGCCGTGAGCGCGTCCACGGGGAACTTGTACTCTTGGCCGTCGACCGGGTCGGCCTCTTTGAAGGCGAAGACGAAGACGAACTGGACGCGTTGGCCTGGGAAGACGAGGCCGTCGTGTGGTCCGAGCTTGCTCGAATGAAGGTAGGTGAAGATGCCGTCACCCTCGGCCTCGTCGCCCTGCTTGCCGTTGTCGAGGATCTGCACCGCGGTCCAGGAGTTCATGGTCCCCTTGACGTAGACCGAGTGAGTCTCGGCGGTGATGGACGCGAAGTTGGCGTCGAGCGCGGCGAGGTCGATGGCGATGCGAAGGTCGCGGTCGCCGAACTTCGGGAAGGTGACGCCACCGGCAACCACGCGGCCGCCGTCGCCGGGCTTCACGGTGATCTGCCCGTTCGGACCAATCCAGATCCAGTTGCCGAACTCGTTGAGCGCACCGAACTCGAAGACGGTCTCTTCGGTCGGGGCGAAGAGCACCTCGGTCGAGAAGATGCCGTCGCCCTTCGTCTGGCCGCCGGCTTCGTGGCCGCCCTCTGAGATGGGGCCGTCGTCGTAGAGCTTCGGCCACTCGCGCTCATTGGGGAGCCAGGACGAGGCGTAGGTGAGCTCGTTTTTGGCCTTGTCCCACGCGAAGGAGCCCGTGAACTGGATCTGCCCGTCGAGATAGGTGCGGTTGCGACTGTCATCGGCGTAGAACGCGATGGCGACGTAGCCTTCGGGCACTCCCGCGTCCGTCGCATCGGTACCGTCGGTGCTGTCGGTCGAATCCGCACCGTCACTCCCGTCCAAACCGTCACTCCCGTCCAAACCGTCACTCCCGTCAGGCGTCACGACCTCGCCGGCGCCGTCGAAGCCATCGACGCCGTCCGAGGCGTCGCTCGCGTCGTCCGTCGGGCCCGTGGCGTCGTCGACCGTCGTTTGGGTGGCGGCGTCGTCCGTACTGCAGCTAGCCAGTGGCAGCGAGAACGCGCATAGGAGCGGTAAGAGCGGGAGAGGGTGGCGCATGTTCGCGGGCTCCGGTTCGGTGGGCGAAACGGCATCGGGCGAGCTCATGCCCGACAGACCAATTTTCGCGTCCGATTGTAGAGGATCTAGTTGGCCTGTGGAGCACCTTTTTAATGGCCGCGTGGCGGCGTGTTCACAGGGCGTCGACTAGGGAGCGACGCTGCCAGCCTCGGCCATCACCGCGAGACGGCGGAGCAGCAGCCGGAAGGCACCAACGCGAGCGCGCTCATCTACGCCTACGATGACGGCGCCAAAGCCGGGCAGGCCTTCGGTGAATGGATCGTGCTCCCTGATGACGCGGCTGCGGAGCCGAACCGTGACGCCGCTGGGGGCGTCGGGCACGGCGAGATCGAGCTCGATGAGCGTCCCGGCCGGTGGGACGGCGTGATGCGTGCTGACATAGATGCCGGACCGGGAGAGGTTCAGCAGGCGTCCGAGGTGCGGGAGGTTGCCGGAGTGGAAGGTGAGGTTCTGGGTCTGCTCGTAACGCGGCGCGACGCGCCTCTCTGACCCGCGCCACGCGTAACGACGCGAGCGCCTCAGCACTTCGGGGAGGGAGCCTGATGCGGTCGCTGCAGGTTGATCAATGACGCCAATTGGACCACCCACCCGAAGCGGACGCCCATCGACGAAGAGGGTGTTACCGCTTCGAGTCGTGCCCGGGAGCGCGTCGAGGCAGCCGCCAACGTCGTGAATGAAGCGCCTCAAGGCGGCGTCGCTTTCAGCGCGGATGATACGAAACTCGATGGCCACACCTGGGAGCCGAACGAAGGACGCGTCGGCCTGCTGGGTGCGGCGAACGACGGCTGTGAGAGCGACGTTGTAGCCTTGTGGGACCACGCGCACCGCAGAGCCCGGTGCCCCGAAACAGAGGCCCGCGCCGACGATGAACGCGCCAGTCGGGCTTATGTCGCTCGTTACCGCGCTCGTGGACCCGAAGCTATGCTCCAGGTCGAAACGCAAGAGGCGTTGCACCCGGGGGTGCAGACGACGATCCGAAGCTGCTTGAACGTTCACCAACGGCGTGAGCCTCCCATCAGACCCCTCTGAGACTCTAGACGGCGATTCGCATCTCTACAATCACCACCCGAAGGACGCCGACAAAAACCTCTAGCGCCGAGCGACGGTTCGGGCCCACGGCGGGTCACTGAAGCGGTGATGACGTCGGAGCGGGTGCGCTCATGGCCGGTTCGGTCGTGAGGGCAGCCCCTGTCGTCCCGCTCGGAGCGCGACTGGGCGCCGCGAGGACGACCGGCGGTGCGAGCCACGCGGGCACGTCGAGCCTGCGGTCCTGAAGGACCCACTTCACTTGACGCGAGCCGCCGCCTTCGCGCTCGGAGACAGGGACGCTGAGGGTGACCGAGAAGGTGCAGCCGCGGCCGGCGTGAGGCTCGACGTCGGCTCGCGGAACGGCCAGCCACAGCGTGGGTGGGGCGCCGGTCTGCACGGGCTGATGGACGCGGACGTTGACGGGCAGCTTCGTGGCGCCGCAGTTGACCTTCGCGTCGATTGGGGCACCCCAACTCTGACCAACCTTGAAGCGCCGCGCGAACTCGTCGGTGACGATGCTGGTCCAGATGTCGAACGAGAACGCGACTTCGCGGTCGGAGGCGGCGGGTTCTCCCGACTTCAGGACGACGACCGGTTCTTGGCCGGAACGTAGCGCCACGTTGGCCGAGAGGTCGAGCTCAGACCCATCGCCGAACGCCGCCCTGAGCGAGAGAGGGACGCGAACTTCGCCGTCACCGGCTGCCTTCTTCTGAGCAGCGTCGAGACCGGTCCAGTCGACGCGGATGCCGAAGCGGCAGCCGCCTTCGCCTGGGACCACGCGGAGGAGCTCCCGGCCGGACCCGGTGACTTTCCACCACCGCGACTGACACAAGGGCTTCGCGACCTTGGCCAGAAGGACGACTTCAGCGGGCACGTTCTCCATGACGAAGCTGAACGAGTCGGGTGCGACGGCGGCTTCGAGGGTGAGGCCACGGACGAGGTCGGCGGCCGACGGCAGTGTTACCCAGGTCGCGTCGTCGGCGACGGTGACGATGGCGTTTTTGGCGTCACCGGAGCTCTTGGCTTCGTCCCTATTTCCCATCTTCACGCCGACGTTGCCGGGACCGAAGCTGCCTGACCAGCCAATGGATCCGGACGCTTGTGTGTCGGCAGTGCCCACTTCGGTCACGAGGACGACCGCGGCGGTGACGGCGCGGAGGATCTGAACGGGGCCTTTGGCCTTCAGCTCCGGATGGCGCAAGTAGAAAGCCAACGCCTCCTGACGGGCCATTGGGTCGGCGGTCGCCAGGCGCTCGCCGAGATCCGATACGAAGCGTCCGACGTGGATGGTGACGGCGCTGGTGGTCTCGTGTTTCCCCTCGAGGGCCGCTTTGGCGTCGACACCTGCCAAGGACGCGCCACCTTCGAGCGCGGCGTATGCGTAGCTCTTACAGTGGTAGCGGTACGAGCCGCCGGCGGTCTCATCGCGGCGTACGGTGACGTGGCCGTCTTCCGTAAGGCGGTAGTCGGTGCGACGGTCAGCCGAAGGCATGCCCTTGGCCTCGCCCGTGTAAGCAGCGTCGAAGACCAACTCCGGGGTCGTCGCGCCAAGGCCGGTGCCGGTGAGGTCGCGGACGAAGGTCTGGCCGACGCGCGCACCGTAGAGCAGAGGCGGGAGCGTAGTGTCACCCCCCTCCGCTGCGGACTCACGTGAGCGCATGCCACACGCGGCGACCAATGAGCGCAGCTCATGTTCAAGTGGGTTCAGGAGCTTGCCTTGCTCGACTGCGGGGCCCCACGCCGAGGCGCAGCCCGTGAACAGGACCGGGAAGAGAAGAGAGCGGAGGACGGTCTGACGCTTCATGATGGCTCGCTTGGACGACTCACGGGGCGGAACATTCGGGGACGAAAAGGCGAGTTGCAAGCGAAGGGGTGACGATCGCGGTCCCAACGGCTTCAGCGCGCTACTCCGATGACGCCGTCGCCGTCCAGCGTCGTTTTGAAGCCGGCGCGGCTGAGGCGCTTCGCGACTTCGGTCGGCACGTCTCGACCGCTCGTCAGCTTGTTCGGCGAGCCGGTGTAGTGAAAGAGCCGACCGCGGGGGCGGATGACGCGCGCCAGCTCGTCGTAGAAGACCTGAGAGTAAAGCTCGCCCGCGATCCCGAAACGAGGCGGATCGTGGAGGATGGCGTCGACCGAACGGCTCGCAAGTGACGAGATCCGTTCGGATATGTCGCCGTGAGTCAGGGTAAGGACGCCGTCCGGTACGGGCGACCAGGGGTTCATGGTGCGCAGCCAGAGCACGTCAGGGTTCTGCTCGAAGGACAGGACCGCGCTCGCGCCGCTCGTGACGCACCACGCAGCGAAGTAGCCGAGGCCCCCACAGGTGTCGAGGACCACTTTGCCCTTCGGCGCGATGAGCCCGACCTTCCGCTCGGCGTCGGCCCAGGGCGAGACCTGGGCGGTCGGGAGCATCTTGATCCCGTCGATCTCGAAGGTGGGCGGCCCCCACTCGGTCGGCACCAGCTTGATGAGCGCCGTACCGTAACGCGAGACTGGGCCCCACTCGTCGCCCTCGAACGCGTAGATCGTGCGATCCTTGACCCGATCAGGGAACGGGAAGGGGCGGTCGCGCCAGCGCCAAGTGGTCTCGGTGACGGGGACGGTCTCGCGAGTTCGGCCGAGGTCGAAGGACGCGGTGCAAGCCTCGCCGGTGGCGCGGGCTCTACCGAGGGTTTCGTAGACGTCGAGCGTGAGGAGGGGGGTGGGCATCGTGGAACATGATGCCACAACCTGGGTCGGCCGCCCTGGCCCGGAGCGTTCGTGGGCGTCGGCGTACCGGCGGGGCCTACGGTGCGAGAGCGCGAATCGGGGCTTTAGCGATCACGTGCTCGCCGCCCCCCCTTGCCGGGTGCGGTGCGCTCGGGCTCGTGTTGCCCCGCCGTGGCTGAATTCGCACGAGTCCCTGGGCTCCGCATCGTGAACTGGTACGACGAAGCTCAAGTGACCACGTGATGAAGGCCGACGCCCGCAGCGAAACCACGTCCACGCGTTCCATGCCGGGAGCCTTACAGTCTTCTCGGTGGCTTTCTGGGTGGGGTACCAAAGCTCCCAGCCACCGCGTGATTCATCGTACTCGAGGACAGGGCGTCCGTACGGCCCTTTGTTTGTTCCGCTCGCGAGGTCAGGTGCGATCCCACCCGGAACCACGTTGAACGTCGAAACGCTAACCTGCTGGAGGATCTTGAGTTCTCGACTGGAGGCCCCGCAACGTGTTCTGCGTCCACAGGACCGAGCTCTGTCCCGACGCGAGGTCCTGGTGTTTGACCTCCCAATCGCACCAGCCGCACGTCGGGCACGCCAGGCAGTCGATGGTCGCGGGGTCGGCGTCGCCGAGGCGCGCCGGAATCGGCCGACCCTCGACCCAGACGAGGTCGTCGCCCTCGAGCGCCGGGAAGAGCTGGTCGGCCGAGTCCGAACCCACCTCGACCACGAGTGGCCGCTCCCCTTCGGGTGCCGGCGCGATGACGACGGACTCGCCGCCGTCATCGCCCGCCACGTCCGAGGTGCCCGCGTCGTCTGCACTTTCACAGGCGGCGAGCGACGCCCAGAGCACGGTCCAGAGGGTGGCTACCGCGATGGCGCGTCGCTCGCCCATGACCTACTGCACCTCGAGCGCCACCGGCGCCGCTTCGGCCGAGACGTCCTTGTTGTAGTAGAGGTACGTCTCGGACGCGGGCGCGGTCGCTTCGAGCGGGTAGCGCGCCCGGAGGCCGTACTGGAAGCTGACCGGCTTCTCGGGCGTCACCGGCTCGAGGTAGACGACGAGGCGCATCGACGTGAACTCGTACTTCGCGATGGCGCCCTGCCCCTTCGAAACCACCGCGTCGAGGAGCGTCGGGTCGAAGTCGAAGCCGGGCGGGAGGCCGATCTCGGCCATCATCATGCCGGTGTAGTCGGGGTCCGAGCTCTCGTTGCTCACCGTGACCGTGACCGTGATGGTGTCGTTCGCCGCGAGGGTGGTCTTGTCGTAGTCGACCGTGATCGCGAGCGGAGTGTCGTTCGGATCCTCGGGCGCTTCGGTCCACGGGACGTAGTGGGCGCCCGCGATCTGCCACATGAAGTTGCCCGTGCCGGTGTACTCGAGCGTCACCTCACTCTCGCCTTCCGGCACCTGGCCCGCGAGCTCGAGCTGCCACAGAACGTCGGCGTTCAGCGCGTCGAAAGACCGCGTGCCGACGACCGCGCCGTTGAGCTTCACCGTGAGGTCCGCGTCCGCGTTCGGCGAGCCCTTCGAGAGCGCGCCGATGAGCGCCTTCAGCGTGAGCACCGTCGCCTGCGTCGAGTAGCCCCAGTTGCCGTTATCGTCCTTGTTGGCGATGAGGTAGTTCAGCGCGCCCTGGACGTCGTTCGGATACGCGCCGGCCTGCATGAGCGCGAGCGTCGCGAGCGCCGTCGTCTCGATGTTGCCGGCGTCGCCGTAGCCGCCGACCATCGTCGCCGCGTCGGGCGTCCAGTAGACCTTGTCGCCATCCTCCACACGAGCGTCGTGCAGCTTGGCCACGAGGCCCTGCAGCGCGCTGTCCTGCGAGTCGTGGAGGCCCAGCGCGATGACGACGAGCGAGATGGTGTAGAGGTCGGTCTCCGACTTCACGGCGTTACGCAGGTAGGGGATGGCCTTCTGGGTGGCGGCGGCCTGCTCGCCCGAGTGGAGCAGCGACCACGTGATGTAGGCCGACGCCCGCAGCGAACCGGCGCCCAAGTTCTCGTTGCCGGCGTGGAGGTGGCGCTCTTCGGTCCAGGAGCCGTCCGACTGCTGGCGATCGGCGAGCCACTGCCCGGCCCGCGTGATGACGTCGTCATCGACGAAGGACACGTTCTTGGTGTCCGTGAACATCAAGAGGCTGATGGCCGTGAGGATGGCGTTGCCCGGATCGTCGCCGACCCACCAGTTGTAGCCGCCCGACGCGCACTCGAAGGCGACGAGCTGTTGGTAGCCGGACGCGATGTACTCGCGCGCCTTGATCTCGGTCGCCGGGTCCAAGGTCCCGGTCTTGCTGAGGTAATCGGTCACGAGGACGTTCGGCCACGCCGTCGCGGTGGTCTGTTCGAAGCAGCCGCCCGGGAGCTGGAGCAGCGAGTCCATCCCCTCGACGACCTGCGACATGAAGCCCGGGTAGACCTTCACGGTCAGGCGCTGGGCACCGTCGATGTTGTTCTCGGGGATGGTCACCGTACGTGTCACGGTGTCGATTGCCGGGCCGTCGCCATTGGCCGCGAAACGCGCCGAGTGCGTGACCGGGAATTCCTTGCCGTCGGGGTTCACCGTGACGGTGCGCTTCACCGCGTCTGCACCGCCCGGCGCCGTCGCCACGACCGTGAGGCCGTGGACACCGACCTCGAGGGCGCGGATGCCGAAGCTCACCGCTTTGACCTGGTTTGGCTCGAGCGTGACCTGCACCGTGGTCGGGCCGGACGCTTCGAACCAGTCGGCCGGCTCGAGCGCGAGGGTCACGGTCTGCGCCGTCTCGAGGTAGTTGTAGACGGCGACCGGCGCCGTGAACGCGTCGTTGCGCGTGATGGCGACCGGGAAGTCGATGTCGGCGAAGAAGGGCTGAAAGACCGTGAGCGCGCCGGTGCCGGAGCCGAGCTGGCCAGCGGCGGACGACGCGAGGCCCGTCATGCGCCACGAGGTGATGGAGTCCGCGACCTCGACTGAGAACGAGGCCTTGCCGTCGCCACCAGTGATGAGGGCCGGGTTCACGTAGAGCGTCTCGGGGAAGTACTGGCGGACTCGGGGGCCATCTTCGCCGCCGTCGCCGGAGCCGTCCGTGGCGTCGGTGCCGGTCGTGCCGCCTATGCCATCCATGGCGTCCATGCCACCGTCACCGCCGGGCCACGGGCCATCAGCGGCATCGGCTCCGCCGTCCTCCTGCCACTGGTTGCGGTAGAGGAACTCCCACGTCGGGAGAGACAGGGCCAGGTCGTCGGCTGTCGCCACACGTTCATCGGGGCCCATCGAGCTGACGGTGAGGGTCTGACCGGACGCGGCGAGCGCGCCCGTGAGCTCGCGGCCCCACGGGTCGGTGCCGAGGAAGGCCTCGGCGCCCAGCCAGGAGACGAGGTTCTCGGCCGTCAGAACGCCCGAAGTGACCTCTGCCGAGAGCGCCTCGACGATGCGAAGGCGCTCCTGGTCGAGCCAGGGCTTCAGCACCGCCGACACGGCAGCGACGTCGCCTTTGTACGTGTCGATCTCGGTCTCGTGCCCGGGCAACTCGACGCTGGCGAAGGCGATCTTGGCTTTGTCTTCCGACCCTTCGCCGTCGTCGTCTGACGTCACGACGCTCTTCGGGTCACAGCCGCCACACGCGGGCGAGACCGATGGGGTCGCCAGCTCCTTGGCGAGGTCGAAGAAGACCTTCAGGAGGCCCGGTTGCACTTCCTGGAGGGCGAACACGGCTTCGTCGACGATCTGGAGACCGACGGCCGCCACGACGCCCTTGCCGCTCTCGTCCTTGATCTCGACGTCGACTTTGGCAGTCTCTCCGGGGAGATAGCTCTCCTTCTCCGGCGTCATCGCGACCGTCAGCTCGCTCGCCGACTCGACGAAGACGACCTGGGTGTCGCGTACGAGCGTGCCCTTCTCGCCGATGTAGAACACCGACAGCCGCAGCTCGCCTTCGAGCGCGACGTCGATGTCGACGGCGTGAGTCGCGACCCCGTCCACGACGTCGAGCGCCACTTGCTGCACCGTACGGCCGTCGCTCACGAGGTCGAGCCACACGCGTTCGCGGGCTTCGCCGACGCGGGCCTCGACGTTGAGCGTGTCGCCGACCGCATAGACCGCCTTGTCCGTGCGGAGGAGCACGGTCTCGGACGGCGCGCCGACGTTGAGCGTGCGCTGGAGCTCGACGGTCTCGGCGCCGGCTTTGGCGACGAGGTCCATGACGAGCGCGCCGGTGGTGCCTAGGGCGGGCGTGAAGGCGAGCGCGCCGAAGCCCCGCTCGTTCGTTGTGATGGTCCCCACGGCCGTGCCGTTCAACGTGATGTCCACCGACGCGGCGAGGGGCGCCCCGACCGGGTCCGACGTGACGACGTAGACCGTGTTCGCGACGCCCGCGACGAGCTTGCCGCTCTCAGGGACGAGGGTGACGTCGACAGCGCCTTGCGCGATGGCAGCGCTTCGGGACACGCCGACGACCTGGCCGGCCGTGTCGGTCGCGATGAGGTCGACCTTGAGGAGGCCTTTTCCTTGGTCGAGCGCGGTCCCAACGACGTAGTTCGGGAGAGTGAGCTCAGCCGAGAACGCGCCGTCATTCGAGGTGGTGATCTCGAGATCGGCGAAGGGCGTGAAGTCGACGTCGAAGGTGGATCCGACGATACGGACCTTGCCGCCCGCGACCGATTTCCCGAAGAAGTACGAGACGTCACCCGACACGGTGACCTTGGCGCCCGGGCGATACCACGCCGAGTCGAGCTTGGCCGTGACCTTGAACTTCGGCAGCACGTAGCGCTCGACCGTCACGGTCTTCTCTGACGTGGTGCCGGTCTCGCCGCCCATGATGGCGCGGATGGTCCACTGGCCGAGGTTCAGCTCGTGGGCGAGGTTCAGCTCGGTGGATGCGATCCCGAACTCGTCGGTCGTCACGGGGCGGCGGTCGATGAGGTTCCCGCGCGCGTCTTCGATCTCGAAGATCATCGGGGTCTTGGCCTCGGGCGACTTGTCCGTGGCCCGCAGGGCGAGGGCGCGCAAGTGGACGGTCTGGCCGGGCTGATAGAGCGGCTTGTCACTGGTGATGAGGATCTTCTGGTTACGCACGATGGTGACCGGCACCGACTCGGCGACCGAGGCGCCGGCCACGGTGACCGTCACGGCGAGGTCGACGGCGCCGACGTCCGTACCGTCGGGCAAGTCGGCTTCGCCGGACGCGATGCCGGCGTCGTCGGTCTTCATCATCGCCTTGACCTGCTGGCCGTTGGCCAGGGTCGCGACGACCTCGACCTCCGCGTTGGCGATGGGCTTCTGGGTCGCTGGATCGACCGTGAAGACGGTGAGCGCGAGGGGCTGGCCGACCTCGACCTCGTCGTCGACCGCGAGGTGGACCTGCAGCTTGCGGAGCGCGTCGTAGGCCGAGCGCGTGCCCTTGGCCGAGCCCGAGTCCCACGTGACGTCGTAGGCGAGGATGTACTTGGCGAGATCGGCCCGGGTGGTGCCGGCCGGGAGGCCCGTCAGCGCGAGCTCGATGGTCGAGCCCTCCGGCGCTGCGGTGAAGGCCTTGCTGGCCTGGCCAAGAGCGGCGCCAGTAAAGTCGCGGAGCGTCACGTCGAAGGTCCCGGCGACGGGCGTTCTACCCCGGTTGCCGACGGGGACGGTGAGGAGGATCGCCCCATCGCCGTCGAGGGTGAGGGCCATCGACTTCTCTTCGAAGACGGCTTTGTCGGTCGTGATGTCCGGCGACGGCGGCGTGCGGTCGGTGCTGGCCGCGTCGTCGTCCGTGCTACAGGCGGAGGCAGCCGCGAACATCGAGGTGATAACGACGGGGCGTACCCATCGGCCAAATCGCAGGAACCATTCATGTTTCATCACACCCTCCAGACCGGCCACGCCGGTTTCCATTGCCGCTCGGCGACGCTTCCCACTCGCCGTCCCATTCGCCCCATGCTTGCGGGGCCCGCCCGGCCTTGTGCATCGGTCGTGCCATGGCGGCGCGGCGCTGCGATGGGCTTGGGTGCGCGATCGGGTGCGGAGATGGTCGCCAGTGTGTAGAGATTCTCTACACTCCGTCTCGAGGTGGGTGTGACCTGGACGGGGGCGATGGCGGACAGGCCCGATGGGTGAGTGGCGTGAGTAGGCCACCCTATCGCCGGCGACGCCGCCTTCGGCCAGCGTCAGCTCGGAGGCTGTCAAGGTGGTTCACCTGGAGAGGTCGCTCGAGTGGGCTCTCGGGGCGACGGGGTCCGGGCGCATCCATCAGGTCCGGGCGCATCCATCAGGTCCGGGCGCATCCATCAGGGAGGCGCGGCCACGGCCGGCCTCCGTAATCGATGCGTCCGAGACCGGGCCCGCCCGCGATCATCACGGCGAAAGACACGGCCGCATGAACAGATACCCGCCCTGCCCAAGACGCCGGCCGCGGCAAGGGCGAGCCATGTCCTCGCGTCTCCATCGGCCGAGCCCATCCCCTCTGCGCAGGGCGCAGAGGCTTGCAGCACGCGCCCTTCGATCGTGCCTGCGATTGCGGAGGACGCGGTCGCATGCCACGCTCGGCGCTGGAGGGCTTCATGACGTCATCGTTTCGCTTCGTCGCGTTCGTGTTCCTACTCGGCTGCACCAAAACCGAGACCATCACGACCGTCGTCCCAGGCACCACAGGGGCCGACGCGACCGACGGGGCCGACGCGACCGACGGGGCCGACGCGACCGACGCGACCGACGGGGCCGACGCGAGCGACGCGAGCAACGCGAGCGACGGCACCGATGGCACGGACGCGAGCGATGCGGCCGACGCGACTGATTCGGCAGACGCGACCGACGGCCCTATCGACGGAAGCGACGGCACCGACACGCCAACATTCGCCGTCGCGTGCCCATCGGACCTCCCGCCCTTCGGCGAGACCGAGCCGAACGATCACTGGTCCTCGTCGAACGACGCGGGCGCCGGAGCGTCGCCCGGCTTCTGCATTCAGGGCAGCGTGCTCTGCGGCAACGACGGCAAAGACGGCTACGGCAACCCCGGCGACCACTTCGTCTTCATGCTGCCGTCGCCGGCGAGCGTGACCTTCGGGCTCGACTGGGACGCTACGGCCGACTTCGACCTGCTCATCGCCCCGGACTTTGAGAGCGGCCCGCTGACCGTCACGTTCAAGAGCGGCGTCGGTGTGGCCGAGGGCGGGACCGCGGCGCTGCTCGCCAACACGAACTACTACATCTCAGTGAACTGCTGGGAGGGGACGCCGGGGGACTTTGCGCTGTCGGTTCGGTTCTGACGCCTGCTTCAGGGCGAGCAGCTCCCGCTCTCACCGACTCCCCCATCGCACCGTGCGCCGTCCGCGAGCGCCTCGCTGACACACTCCCCGGTCAGCGGCTCGCAGCGGTCCGACGTGCACGGGTTGCCGTCGTCGCAGGACCCGAAGCCCTCGTTGACGCAGAGGCCGGAGGCAGCGCACGGGGCGAGGCCCTAGGGATCGGTGCAGATGGCGAGGGGGCGGGTCGTGCCAACGCCGATGTGTTGCGAGCCGACGACCAAGAGCCCGCCGTTGCTGGGGATCAGCACGTCTCGGAGCGTGCGCTTCTGGAGCGGCGCCGTGCCGACCGTGAGGGCCTGGACTGGGTTTACGAGGGCGTCGAGGTGCGTGAGGATGGCGTCTTCCCCAACGACGACGAAGCCGCCGTCCGGCTTCCGCGCGAGCCCGAAGGCGAGGGAGCCTGGGAGGAGCGTCTCGGTCATGGTGCCATCTGGTGCCTGGACGACCAGCCACGCGGCGCTCTCGAGCGCTAGCGCGCGACCACCGATCGCGAAGATGGTGCCCAGCTCGTCGACGGAGACGTCGTAGAAGCCGTCGAGGCGCGGATCGCCGATGACGTTGGAGCTGAGGAAGGCGCCCGTGTCGTCGACCCTCACGACGAGGCCGTCGCCGCCTGCGCTGCCGACGACGACGAAGCCGCCGCCGGGGTGGACGGCCAGCGCTTCGGCGTCGGCGCTCGCGGCAGGGCCGAAGTCGATGAAGCGCTCCGTGACGACCGAGAGGTTCCAGCCGTAGCGGGCGACGATGAGCTGTCGGTTCGGCAGGAGGCCGTCGTAGCCGGAGCCGGCGGCAACGAAGGTGTCAGAAGCTCGGGTTCGCGTAGTTCGAGTGGATGACGGGGTCGCCCGTGTCGGTCTCGAGCGGCGTGACCGACAGTTCCGGGTAAGTCACCGTGGCGACGTTCCAGAGGTCGCCCATCGAGAGCAAGACATCTTCCGTCTCGAGGATGAGGTTGCCGGCCACATGGACGCGGACCTTCGCCCAGGCGTCGCCGTAGCCATTGTCGTTGAAGTAGTGCACGGCGATCCCGTACTGTCCGGACTTGAGCGTCTTGGCCGCGATGAGCTCGGGCCCGCCGCCGTCGGTGTCGTCCCGGAGCATCATGGGATCGTCGGTCACGGCCGGGTTCAAGCTCCCCCAGTTCGGACTCGGCGAGAACCAGTAGGTGTCGTAGGTGCCGAACCAGGGGTCGTCCACCCCGTCGCCATCGCCATCGTACTTGCTGCCCGACTCGTAGCCGATCGCGCTGAAGTGCAGTTCGAGGTCCGAACCGGCTTCGGAGCCCTCGTCCGTCTCGTCTTGGTCGTTCGGCGTTCGCCACGTCAGCTCCACGTGAAAGCTCTCAGTACTCACGACCCAGACCTTGGTCGTCCAGGGTGAGCAGCTCTGGAGGCCTTGATCATCCCAGACGTCGAGCCGGAACGTGAATTCGCCTAGGAGGATGGGTTCGAAAGTTGGGTTCGGGAAGGCGCCCGATGGGACGATGCCCGTGACGGCGACGGGCGCGGACGCCTCCATGGAGTGGGTAACCGACCACTTACGATTCACGATCGTGCGCCCCGGAGCGGCAAAGCTGGCATCGGACGAGAGCTTCAGATTTGTCCCGTAAGGCACCACCGTCCCCGGCGAGACACTGCCAAGCGCCGTCGGGCAAAGGACATCGGATCCGAAGCCCGTTAGGGCGACGGCGCGTTCGTGCGCGTAAGCGTCCGAGAGGACTCGCACCAGCGACTTCTCGAGCACCGGCCCGTCGGCCGTGACCGGGCTGACCGCGTCCGGCGTGAAGCGGACGTCGAAGGTGACGGACGCACCGGCCGCGATGGTGAGCGGGTCCTCCGCCGATGGGAGCCCGCCGCCGGGCAGCGCCGACAGGTCGAGGGCGAAGGAGGCGGAAGCTGCCGCGTCGAGCTCGATTCGATGGACCTGGACAGGGTGCTTGCCGCACGCGCTCAACGTCACCGTGCGGGTCGAGGTCTTCCCCACGCTCGCCGCGCCGAACGTGATCGGGTCGGGGGAGACTTCGATACACGGCCACTTCCCGTTCGCGATGAGCGGGACCTCCTCCCAAGCGCTCGCGCCGTTCGTGGCCAAAGCAAAGATGCCCTCGACGCTGGCGAGCGTCGGCGCCGTGAAGATGACTTCGAAGGTGGCCGACTCGCCCGGCGCGAGCACGACGGCCGGCACGAGCGCTGTCGGCTCGATGGCTTCCCGGAGAGCCGGCGCCCACGGGTTGCCGAGTTGGCGCACACTGAAGCCCGCCCCAACGAGGGTGTACTCGGACAGCGTGAGCCAATCGAAGCCGGTGTTGGTGACGACGGTCGTCAGGGACTTGGTCGTGCTCGATGCGACGTCGCCAAAGTCCAATGCGTTCGGCGAGATGGTCGCGATCGGCCCGCCCTGCGCCGCGACGACGGGGATGGCGAGCGTTCTATAGCCCGGATTCGCCGCGTCGCTCTCCAACGTCAACACGGCGAATCGACCTTCGGCCCCCTCGTGGCGGGTGTAGAGGATGGTCAAGGCCAGCTCCTCACCCGCAGGCAGGCGCTCTTCGCCGAGAGCGCCGTCCGTGATCGCGAGGGCCGTCTCCGAGCCCGCGTCCGAATCGCGCCTCACGGCCTCCACGAGCGCGAAGGTGGGAGGACCTTCTTCGGCCGAGAGCGAGGACAGCCGCGCCCTCGTGAGGGTGAGCACGGCGCTGCCGACGTTGCGAATCAGCACGACCTCGAGGACGGACTGCCCCGGCGACAGGGTGCTCCGGTCGAACTCGAGTCGGGGCGGGTCCGCTGGGTCGTCGAGCGCGATGCCACCGACGGTGATCTCGACGACGGCGGTGCCGCCGGGATCGGCCGTGTCACTATTTTCGGTTGGGGCCTCCGCCGTGCAGGCGAAGACGAGTGCAGTAAAAATGACAGAGACAGAGCGCAGCAGGGGTTTCAACAAGGGCCGCTCCGGGCGCCGATTGCTCCCTGAGAGGGTGGCGCCGAGCGACAGGCTATGCTGAAATTCAGTGGCCGTTCAAGGAGCTTCTAGGAATACGAACGCACGTCATTGCCGTGTACGAACGTAAATCGACGCGAACACCTGATTGGGCCAAGAGACTGTCGCCGCATCCACGCCAGCGTGGCGCGGCGACAGTCTCCAAGAGCCAGGTCGTTCTTGCGCGAGACCCTACGGGAGCTGCGTGAAGTTCTCCGGGCACAGGCGGCTGTCGGCCGGGATGTTGAACAGCGGTGTGGCCTCGTCGATGGAGAGGAGGAACGCGACGAGCTTCGCCTTCTCGACGGCGCTCAGGGTGAAGTTGGGGTTGCCGGCGGTGAGGTGTTGGCTGAACCGTGCCGCGTCGAAGACGTCCGGGAGCGTGATGGCGGCCCCGTGGTGGAAGTAGGGCGCGCCGAGCGCAAGCCCGAGCAGAGAGGGCGGGTTGTAGCCGTTCTTGCCCTGGGCCTCGGTGCCGTTGGCGCGCTTCTCGTCGCTCCCGCCGGCCGCGGCGAACGTGCCCACGTCTCGGAGGTTACAGGCCTGACGGCGGAGGGCGGGCGTCCCCGTCGAGTCGTCGCCAGCGACCAGGTTCGCGTCCTTGTTGGTATTGGCCGGGAGCGCCTTGAGAAGGACAGCGCTCTTGGCGGTCGTAAACGCCCGTTGAGCCTCGAACACACGGGTCGGGAGGGCTCCCGTGAAGATCTGCGGCTGGTAGAACGTCGAGCTGGTGGTCCACTTCGGGCCGGAGTGGCACTTCTGGCACCCGCCGTCCTCGAAGATGGCGCGCCCGGCCTCGACGTCCGTGGTTGAGGCCACAACGCCGCGCGGGGACTTGATCGTGCGGATGTAGTCGTCGATTTGATTCCAATCGGGACAGGTCTTGGTATTGCCGCAGATGGCGGGCGTATTGACGAGGTGCTTCATGGAGCCGTTCAGGCCCTGATGATTCTCGACCGTAGTGGCGTCTTCCACGGTGATCTGCGCGAAGGGCGCTGGAGCGCCTGCCGGGGACGCGACCGGTGTGCCGTCGGCGCGTTGAATGGCGCCCTTACCGCCGGAGGCGCCGCGGGTGTTCCCCTCGAAGTCGTGCGTTTCGTCGAAGATCGCAGTCCAGTTGAGCGCACGCATGTCCGACGGATTGCCGGTCGCGTATTGGCCATCGAGCGAGATGGTCTGGCGTGGACCGGCCGCGAAGGACCACGTCACGCTGTCCGAGAGACCGAGGAAGTGGCACCCCTGGCAGCTACCCCAGGCTTCCTTGGCCCAGATCCCAATGCCGGTGTTGAAGAAGCGCTTGCCCTTCCAAGCGTCGACCTCCGCGGCGTCCACGGGCACGACCTCTTCTGGAGTGGGAGTGGACTCGACCGTGCCGGCCGTCGCCTGATCGGCGAAGCTGACGATGGACAAGTCTCGGCTGATGAGGTTTGCGACGTACGCCTTGGCGTTCAGCTTCGAGTTCTTGGTCGCCACGCCTTGCGGGCTCTGGCCCACCGGGATGTTGAAGTTGGTCGCGGAACCAACGACGACGGTGTCGTCATCGCCATAGGCGACCCGAAGCAGGATGTCGCTCCCTGACGCGGCCACGTAGCCCACGGCGATGTCCGGGTTGCCCACGAACGCGATGCCCATCGGCATGTTCATGAAGCGCCGACCTTTCGAGTCGTCTCCGTCGGAGTCGGGCTGCTGGTCCTTGATGAGCTGATTCAAGTTCACCGCCAGCGCCGTGACCTCGGTCTTGGTGTCGAGGTCGATGACCGAGATGTTGGCCTGCATGTTGTGGTTGAACGCGACCGGGCCCTGTGGCGCGGCGCCGACGGAGACGACGTAAGCGCGGGTGTGGCCGAACGCAGTGTGGATCGTGATCCCCATGAGTTGATTGGGGAAACAGCCCGTCGTCTGGACCGAGCCGGCGAGGTCACCGGTGAAGCAGGACTCGAGCGGGCTCAGCACGATCTCGCTCGGCGCGAAGGCTCCCGCGGTGGGCAGAGAGTACACGATGCCGCTGCGGCCTTTGTCCTGGGTCTCTTTCCCGTCGGGTCGGCCGAAGAACTCGGAGACCAGCACCTGCTCGTCGCTATCGTCAGTGTCACCATCGTTGCTCACCGCGACCGCGAAGGGGTTGAGGCCGAGCTTGTGGCTGTGGGTGAGCGACATGTCATCGGTGTCGATGACGTAGAGGTGTCCGCCTACCCAGTCTGTAACGTAGAGCGTGGCGCCCGTCGGCGAGAGCGCGGCACCAACGGGCTCTCCGTCGAGCTCGAGCTCGGTGACGATAACCGGGGTTGCCCCTTCGATTCCCGAGATGGCGACGACGGAACCACCACGATTGGCCACGAACGCGGTCGTTCCATTCGGATGGATGACCACGCTCATCGGTTCCGCAATGGCCGCGAGGCTCGTCGCGATGCGTGCGCGGCGGGATTCCGTGCCGGCGGTCGTGACGTCGAAGAAGGAGACCGAGTCGTCGTCTGAATTGACCATCGCGACGGTCTTGTCGTCGGGAGCGATGTCGACGGCCGAAGAGCGGCTTGGACGTGACAGGACGTTCGGGATCGGGTCCGGGGGCTTGGCTTCACAAGCACAGTCGGAATTGCAGACCTGCTCGCTACCGCAGCCAGGATCGCACTCAGGCGCGTCGGCGACGCACGGAGTGGCGACACAAGCGCACCCCGCGTCGCAGACCTGATCGGCGCCACAGGCCGGGTCGCAGGCGGGGGCCGAGGCATCACATTTGACCTCGCATGCGCACACGCCCGCGGAATAGACGCACGTCTCGGCGCCGTCGCACCCAGGGCTGCACGTCGGCTTGAGCTCGGTGCACGGGGGAGTGACCGCTTTGCATGAACACGCCCCGGCTGCATAGACGCACGACGCCCCCACGCCGCAGTCGGGCGTGCAGATCGGCGTCTCTGCGCTGCAGATGGGCCCGCCGTCGGTGCCATCGGTACCGTCGCTGCCGTCCGTGACGTCGGTGCCGTCCGTGGCGTCGCTGCCGTCCGTGGCGTCGCTGCCGTCCGTGGCGTCGCTGCCGTCCGTGGCGTCGCTGCCGTCCGTGGCGTCGCTGCCGTCCGTGGCGTCGCTGCCGTCCGTGGCGTC
>CANMLD010000081.1 GCA_947498315.1 Pseudomonadota bacterium
GGCGGTCAGCTCCGGTCGGTCGGCCGGACTACATGTCTCGCACGGCGCGGCGCTTCCCGGGCCTCGCCGGGCTGACCGCTGATAGCCCGGAGTCAGCTCCGGCTGAAGCCGGCAACGCCGGCGCTGGGGCTGACTGCCGCAACGAGATGAGGGTGAGGTCGCCGGGGAGTCGAACTCACGCCCTGCGAGTCGGTTTCTGCGCCCCTCCCGACGACCTCCGACCCGCGCCCGGCCCGAGCGGCTTCACGAGCGCCTGCTTGCTCCAGCCAACGAGGTCCTGACGGCCCGTCTCGGCGAGCGCTTCACGCACGAGCTCTTCGTTGTCGGGCATCCAGTACTGCATCAGCGCCTTCTGTTTGCGCTTGTTTCGCATCTTCCGCTCGACCCTCACGACGTGCATCGTCTGCGGCTCAATGCCGGTCCACCACATGCACGTCGCCGGCGTGCCTGGCGTCGGGATGAAGTCCTGGACCTGCCTCGGGCGTAGGTTTCGCGCCGCCAAGAACTCAGCGAGATGGACGGCGCTGTCCATGTCACAGCCCGGGTGCGACGAGACGAAGTAGGGGACGAGGTACTGCTCTTTACCAGCCTTCTCGGACGCCTTCGCGAAGCGCTGCTCGAAATCGACGTACACGTCCACTCCGGGCTTCTTCATGAGGTAGAGCGTGTCGGCGTCGACGTGTTCAGGGGCGACCTTGAGGTGACCGCCGACGTGATGCGCGGCCAGCTCGTCGATGTACTCCTGATCGAGGTTGGCGAGGTCCATCCGCACACCCGACGCGATGAGCACCTTCTTGACGCCTTTGACCTCGCGAACCCTTCGCATGAGGTCTTTCACGGGCGTGTGGTCCGTCTCGAGCAGCTTGCAGATCGTCGGGTGGACGCAGGACGGCCGACGGCAGGTCGCCTCGACTTTGGGATCACCGCACGTCATGCGGTACATGTTCGCGGTCGGACCGCCGAGATCCGAGAGGACTCCTGTAAATCCAGGCAGTTGCGTCATAGCCCGTACTTCCTCGAGCACGGATCCCTCGCTGCGCGACTGAATCGCTTTGCCCTGGTGCTCGGTGATCGCGCAGAAGGTGCAGCCGCCAAAGCAGCCCCGCATGATGTTCACCGAGAACTTGACCATCTCGTAGGCCGGGATGGTGGCGCTGCCGTAGGACGGGTGGGGCAGCCGGGTGTAGGGAAGCCCGAAGATGGCATCGAGCTCGGGCGTCGTCAGTGGGTGTTGCGGCGGATTGACGACCACGGTCTGGGTCGCGTGCGCCTGAACGAGGATGGCGGCGCGCGCGGGGTTGTGCTCGCGGTGGAACAGGTGCGCCGCGCGTGCGAAGGCCATCTTGCTATCGGGATCGTCGCCACTCAGCTCTTCGAAGGACGGGAGCGCGATGACGTTCGGCGGGAGCGACAGCTGCCAGGGGGTCTCGTCGGGCAGGTCGTGGGGCACGAAGTGTGGTCTGTCACGCTTGCCGACCGCGTAGGCCGTGCCAGGGACATCGCGGATGGTGCTCACGGGCTCGCCAGCGGCGAGGCGGGTGACGATGGCCCGCAGCGGCGCTTCGCCCATGCCGTAGACCACGAGATCGGCACGCGCATCGAGCACCATCGAGCGCTTCACCTTCTCGGACCAGTAGTCGAAGTGCGCAAGTCGGCGCATCGAGACCTCGACCCCGCCTGCGATGATGGGGATGTCGCGGAAGGCCTCGCGGCAGCGCTGCGAGTAGACGACGGTCGCATAATCCGGCCGACGTCCCGACTCGGCGCCCGGCGAATACTGATCGTCTGACCGCGGGCGCTTGTGCGCCGTATAGTGATTCAACATCGAGTCGAGGTTGCCGGCGGACACCAGCCACGCGAGTCGCGGCGGTCCAAAGGCGCGAAAGGGCTCGATGTCGCGAAAGTCCGGCTGCGCCAAGATGGCGACGCGATATCCCAACTTCTCGAGGACGCGCCCAATGACGGCGTTCGCGAAGGAGGGGTGGTCGACGTAGGCGTCGCCGGTCACGAGCACGAAGTCGACGTCAGTCCACCCGCGCTCCGTCACCTCGGCGGGGGTCATTGGGAGCGCGCGCCGGGTCGGTGCAGCGCCTGCGATCTGAATTGGAAAGCGGGCCATGGGAAACTCCTTGGTCGGAGCCAGCAACCGGGCTGCCCCAGTGCGGGACGGGCCGGGAGTGGCGGAGGGCGGGAGTGTCGGAGCCATTGGGCCTCGCGGTCAAGGAGTTCCGACTGACCCTGAATCGTCGACGTCCGGCGCGCGAGATCGCCTCGCCTCGCTCGCCCGCCTCCCACACAGGCAGGGAGCTCGCCGCCGTCGGCGATCACGCTCTGGCCGTAGCGATCCTCGCACATCGGGCCGGCACGGCCGATGTGCGGGGATTGGCCGTCGAGGCAAATACTCGGGAAGCGATTTCGCTGCACCTCCCGCCGACGGTTTAGGACTAGCTGTGATCGTGTCGTCGCGGAGACTTCCTTGTTGAGCTTCATTTCAGTGGCACAGCGAACCTTGCGGCGGGTCCATCTGGGGGCTAGCTTTCGCGGCGTTTCTCCTCCCCGCGCCGCCTGGGAGGAGCCGATTGTCCCGTCGGAGGCCTCCTCACATGCAGCCGAACCCCTCGAGTCCCGGGTCTTCCGCGGACGGAATCGTCGTCGTCAAGGACGTCGAGAAGAGCTATCCCCTTGGGGAGATCATGGTGCACGCCGTCCGCGGGGTGTCCTTCTCGATCCAGAAGGGCGAGTTCTCCGCGCTCGCTGGACCCTCTGGCTCCGGCAAGACCACGATACTGAACATGATCGGGTGCGTGGATACGCCGTCGAAAGGCGAGATCATCATCGCCGGCCAGAACACGAGCGGCCTCAAGGACAAGGAGCTGACCAAGCTTCGCCTCTTCAAGGTCGGCTTCATCTTCCAGACCTTCAACCTCGTGCCGGTGCTGACTGCCTATCAGAACGTGGAGTTTCCGCTGCTGCTGCAGAAGAATGTCCCGAAGGCCGAGCGAGAACGTCGTGTGAACATGTACCTCGAGAAGGTCGGCCTGAAGGACAAGATGATGCACCGACCGAACGAGCTCTCTGGCGGCCAGCGGCAGCGCGTGGCTATCGCCCGAGCGCTCGTGACCGAGCCGGCCATCGTGCTCGCCGACGAGCCCACGGCGAACCTCGACAGTCAGACGGGCCAAGAGATCTTGGACCTGATGAGCTCGCTGAACGAGAACGACGGCACGACCTTCATCTTCTCGACCCACGACCACAACGTCATCTCGCGCGCCCACAAGGTGCTGTGGCTCGTCGACGGTCGTCTCGCTGACCCGAAGGGCCGCATCGCATGATCGTCCAGATCGCTCTACGCAACCTTTGGGCAAGCAAGATGAGGACGCTGCTGGTGGGCGGGATCGTCTACTTCGGCGCGCTGCTGCTCACGTTCGGCAACTCGTTCCTCGACACCATCGACCAGAACATGGAGCGGTCGATCGTCAACGCGATCTCCGGCCACTTTCAGCTGAGCCAAGAGGGCGCCAAGGACAAGTTCGAGCTCTTCAGCATGGACGGCGGCTCTGAAAAAGACTTCGGTCAGATAAACGACTTCAAGAAGGTGCGGGAGCTGGTCGAAGCGCTGCCGAATGTGAGAGCCGTCATCCCGATGGGCTTCAACTTCGCCGTCGTGACGACTGGCAATCTGCTCGATCGGCGTCTCTCTGACCTCCGAGATTCGGTCAAGACGGACGACACCCACAAGACGCAGGTCACGCTCGAAGTCGTACGCCGGCTAGTGGACTCATTGAAACAAGAAGAGAAGACCGCCGAGGCCATCACCGACTCGAAGCGCAAAGCCGCCGCCGAAGAAGATACCCAAAACCTCGACCTCGCCGCAAAAGACGCCTTCTGGAACCAGTTCGTGCGGGGCGACGGCTGGAAGGAGAAGGCGCTCGACGCCCTCGAGTTCCTAGAGAACAAGATCGCGCGCCTGATGCCCGGGGAGGGTCTCGTCTGGATGATGTACCTCGGAACCGACATCGAGCGCTTCCGGTCGAACTTCGATCGCTTCGAGAAGGTCGATGGTGAGCTAGTGCCACCCGGTCGCCGCGGCATCCTGTTCAACAAACGGTTTTATGAAGAGCAGCTGAAGAACAAGACGGCACGACGCCTCGACGACATCAAAGAGCGAATCGACCTCGGCACCAAGTTCGACGACTGTGAAGACTGCGCTCAGTTCATCAAGCTGAACATCGGTCAGGCGCGTTCGATCGCAGCCCAGCTCGACGACGATTCGGAAGCGGCCGTCCGAAAGGGGCTCGCTGCGGCGGTCGGGGAGATCCCTGTGGATCCGAAGGACCCGAAGTTCGATGAGACCCTCGCGCTGCTGAAGGTCTTCTTCAACATGAACGGCCAAAACTTTTTAGAGCGCTACAAGCTCTTCTACGACGTCATCGCCCCGCACATCCTGCTTCACAGCGTGAACATCGGCGACACGTTCGTCCTCAAGTCCTTCGGCAAAGGCGGCTATGTGCGCAGCGTGCCGGTCAAGGTCTACGGCACCTTCCGGTTTCAGGGTCTCGACAAGTCCCCTATCACCGGGGCGTTCAACCTCGTCGACATGACGTCGTTCCGTGAGCTCTATGGCCTCGTGACCCCAGAGTCCCTCGCCGAGCTCGACGAGATGAAGAAGGACGCTGGGATCAAAGACGTCACGGCCGAGAACGCCGAGGACGCGCTCTTCGGGGAGGAGTCCGACCTGGTCGCAGCAGGCGAAGCCAAGGCGTTCGAGGGCATGAAAGAGAACAGCCTCGAACAGGCTCGCACGCAGTACGCGGAGACCATCGCCGACCGCGCGTATACGCAAGAAGAGATCGATTCGGGGCTCGTCATCAACGCCGCAGTCCTGCTGAAGGACGCCCGCTTGTCCGAAGCGACCGGCAAGGAGATGGAGGCCACGCTGTCGTCGGTAGGCCTTGGGATCAAGGTCACGGGATGGCGCGACGCCTCGGGCATCGTCGGCATCATGATTATGCTCTTCAATGTCGTTCTCGTAGCCGCCACCTTCATCTTCACCTTGGTCTCGCTCATCATCGTCAACAACGCGCTCATGATGTCGACGCTGCAGCGCACCGGGGAGATCGGCACCATGCGAGCTGTCGGCGCGAGCCAGGGCGTCATAAGGCGCATGATTGGGCTCGAGGCCGTCCTGCTAGCCTTGATCTTCGGCGGCGCGGGCGTCGTAACGGCTGTGGCCCTCCTTGCGGCCTTCAGCGGCGGCTTCCCCGTGGTCTCCGACTTCATGCAGTTCCTGGCCGGTGGCACTGTCTTCATCCCGAAGCTCACCGTGTCGGCGCTCCTCATCGGCGTCGGCTTCACGCTCTTCAGCGGGATCTTCTCGACCATCTACCCCACTTGGATCGCTACGCGGATCACCCCGCGCGAAGCGATGGCGCGGCAGGACTGACCATGGGACGCATCCTCCTCGTCGCCTTCAGAAACCTCGTCGTCCACACGCGTCGCACGGTCTTCCTCGGGTCTGCCATCGGTGGCGTCACGATGCTGCTAGTCGTCCTGTCGGCCGTGCTCAGCGGCGTCTACGACACGCTCATCAACACCGGCACGACCCTCGTCACCGGCCACGTCAACGTGGCTGGCTTCTTCAAGGTGACGAGCGGCCAATCAGCGCCAGTCGTGACCGACTACCGGCCACTCGTGGAGCTCGTGAAGAAGGAGTATCCGGACGCGCTCGTAGTCGACCGACTTCGCGGCTGGGGAAAGGTCGTCAGCGACACGGGCTCGATGCAGCTTGGTATGGGCGGCATCGACATCAAGGCCGAGTCGCGCTTCAAGGACGTCATCACCGTCGTCTCGGGTAACGTCGACGACCTCGCGCTGCCCGGCACGGCCTTGCTCTTCGAGAAGCAAGCGGAGCGCCTCGGCGTGAAGGTCGGCGACAACATCACGCTTTCGGCGACGACGCTCCGCGGGGCCTACAACTCGGTCGACGTGCGACTCGTCGCCATCGCCAAAGACCTCGGGATGGTCAGCGGTTTCAACATGTTCGCGTCAAAAGACGCCATCCGTGACATCTACTTGCTCAACGACGATCTGACGGGCGCAATCCACGTGTACCTGAAGGATCCCGACCAGACCGCGGAGGTCGCCGAGCACCTCCGGACGCTCATCGCAGCGCAGAACCGCATCGTGATGGAGCCGCTGTCGGACATGTTCTGGAAGAAGTTCGACATCGTGAACCGGGAGGACTGGACCGGTCAGAAGATCGACGTCACGACGTGGAAAGACGAGATGGGCTTTCTCCTGTTCAGCCTATCCGCCATCGGCGGTGTGCGCTTCGTCATTGGCCTCATCCTGCTCATCGTGGTCATTGGCGGCACCATCAACTCGATGTGGATGGCCATCCGCGAGCGCACTCGAGAGATCGGGACCCTACGCGCCGTTGGTATGGGGCGTGGTGGTATCCTGCTGCTCTTCCTGGCCGAGACGGTGATGTTGACGGTGGGCGCGTCGATCGCAGGGGCGATCGTGGGCATTGTGGTCTCTCTTGGGCTCGACGCCGCGCACATCCCCACGGGGGCGTTTTCGCTCTTCTTGATGCGCGAGACGATACATCTCGTCATCGACCCGCTGGGCATCATCGCGACTATCGCCGTCGTCACGGTAGCGATCGGCCTGTTTGCGTTGTTTCCAGCATGGCGCGCGGCTCGCATGAGCCCCGTGACCGCGATGCAGCACGCGGGCTGAACCCGCCCCCGGAGTCACCATGAACTTTCGCACCTTCATCACGACCATGGCGCTCATGTTCCTGCCGGTTGTGGCCTCTGCGCTCACTCAGGCCGAGGTCGACGCCATCATCAAGGGTGTCGACGAGCGTCAGCGCAACTCCGGCGACTGGAAGTCGCAGGTCTACATCGAGCAAAAGGAGACCGACAAGACGGACGTCGTCTACGACGCGGTCATCTACCGCCGTGACGCGAATGACGCGCTCATCATCCTCTTCGTCGCGCCCAAGGCCGAAGCGGGCAAGGGCTACCTTCGCATCGACAACAACCTCTGGTTCTACGATCCGCGCGTCGGCAAGTGGGAGCGCCGCACCGAGCGTGAGCGCATCGGCGGCACCGGCTCGAACCGACAAGACTTCGACGAGTCACGCCTAGCCGAAGAGTACGACGCGACCTTCGTGAAGGAGGACACGCTCGGCAAGTATGCTGCCAACGTCATGGACCTGAAGGCAAAGGCCGGTGTGGACGTAGCCTACCCATCACTCAAGATGTGGACGGACAAAGTGACCGGCAACATGCTGAAACGCCAAGAGCTCGCTGCGAGCGGCAAGCTCATGCGCACGACCTTTTACCCGAAGTGGAAGAAGGCTTTCAGTCAGTCGAAAGGCAGCGACGTCTGGTACCCAGAAGAGATCCGGGTCTTCGACGAGATCGAGAAGGGCAACCGCACGACCGTGCTCATCCGTCAGGTCGACTTCAACACGCTGCCGACCAACATCTTTACCAAGGCGTGGCTGGAGTCGAAGAGCCGATGAGGTCACAGCGGTCGGCGGCGTCTAGAGTCTTCAAACGTTGGCTCTGCGGGGCCGCACTCCTGCTCGCCGTCCCGGCATGGGCCGGGGAGCCGCCGGCCGATGACGCTCGCCCGTCTGACGACGACATCTTCGGGGGTGAAGACGACGCGCCGAAGGACGACGACGCCAAGGGGGCTACTCCCGCAGGTCAGCCGCCAACCGCGGACGACGACGGCCGCGACACGGGCATGGACGACCGGTCGAGCTCGGAAGGGCGACTCCTAGAGACGCTGGGGATGACCAATGATCCTCTGCAGATCGGCGGGTTCCTCTACCTGCGACCGCAGATGAACTTCGTCGAGTCGGACGATCTCAGCGACCACGCCTTCTCGATGCCGAACCTCCTCGAGCTCTACCTCGACGGGCGACCGAACGAACGCCTCCGCGGCTTCGTGCGGGGTCGTCTGCTCTACGATCCAACCGTGGACGAGGACAAGCCGGCCGCGAGCTTCGCTGGGATCTCCGCCGGCAGCAGCGAGACGGTGTCGGTCGCCCTCGATCAGCTCTGGCTCAACTTCGACATCGGTCGCGCGGTCTACGTCACCATCGGCAAGCAGGCGATCCGGTGGGGGGTGTCCCGAGTCTGGAACCCCGTCGACGTCATCAACCCAGTGCGCCGAAACTCGCTCGACGTCTTCGATCAGCGCACGGGCGTTGGTGCCCTCAAGCTGCACATCCCGGTCGAGTCGCTCGGGTGGAACTTCTACCTGCTCGGGCTCCTCGATGAGATCGATTCCCTCGAGAAGGCCGGCTTCGCGTTCCGTGGCGAGTTCGTCGCCGGCACGGCCGAGCTGGGCCTAACCGCCGCGTGGCGCTCGCACCTCGACGAAGACGCTGACGGCGACGGCTTTGGCGAGGACGACCTCGACAACGACGGCGACTCCGACCTCGACCTCAAGACCGGCTTCGACTTCTCGGTCGCGGTCTGGGACTTCGACTTCAGCGGCGAAGTGGGCGTCATCATCAAGGACGACGACGACCCGCTGGTGCAGGTCACGGGCGGGATTCAGTACGGAGTCCAGTACAACGACGAAGACGTCCTCTATCTGGGCCTCGAGTACTTCTTCAATCAGGGCGGCTCGGACGACGTCGAGCCCGTGCTCGCCCGCAGTGCTGGCCTCGAAGCCCTCGTACCGTCGGCAGCGGACCTCGACCCCTACCTGAGCTACGATTTTCTCTACATCGGCAAGCATTATGGCGCCTTCACTGCCGTGCTCGCCGCCCCTGGCGAATGGGACGACACGAACTTCACCTTCTCGACGATCCTGAACGCGTCCGACCTGTCGGCCGTCTCGCGCCTCGACGTCTCAGTGAGCGTCCTCACCTACCTCTCGGTGCAGTTCTTCGTGCAGATCCACTACGGCCAAGAAGGCGAGCTCCACCTCGGCCCGGGCGTCTTTTCGTCGCCTTTCGACCAGGTCGCCGAAGACGCAGGATTCAACACGGTCATTGGCACGACGGGGCTCTGGCTCAAGCTCAACATCTGAGACCCTACGAGCGTTCCGTGAGCCCCGCCCGCTCGAGCGTGCCCTCGAATGAGCGATTGCCCGACGTAACGTAGAGCTGCTCGCCGTTTCGAAGCACCTCGAGCTCGAACTTGCGATCGACGACCGCTTCGAGGGCCGCGAGGAGCGCCGGCTCGAGTCGCCAGACCTCGATGGTGTCCACCCGGTGGATGGGCCGGGTCGCGGCCTCCTTTCGGAGCGCGGCGAGCTCCACCCACGTGAAGATGGCGACACGCTCGGTGGCCTTGGACGCTTTGTGCAGTCGGTCGGCGGCAGGCTGGCCAACTTCGATCCAGACGCGGCGCACGCCTGTGAGGTCGATAACCGAGAGCGCTGGGTCGTCGGTATCGGCGATGCCCGCCTTGCTGAAGGTGAGGCCTTCTTCCCAGCTCAGCGCGTAAGCGAGGGTTCGAGTCAGCATGTAGCGGAGCGTCTCGGATGGATGCCGCGCGACACGGAGCTCGAAGGTGTCGTAGACGCCCCGATCGACGTCATTCACGACGAGCTTGACCTGATGCATGGTTGCGGTGAGTGCCATTGGTTCCTCGGGGGTCGGCGATAGCGCGGGAGGAGAGTACCTCAGCTCGCGCCTGGTAGCGTCAACGGGGCGCCAACAGGGCGTCAACGGGACTTGTCTGGCTCGACAGGCCCGAGGCCGCCGGTGATACTCCCAGAGTGCCCACGACGACCCCAGCACAGACCCGAGCTTGGATGGACCGTCGCGCCGAGGCGCGCGATGCAGCAGCCGCGGGTCGCGCGCGAGCGATCGTGGCCCGCCTGCCGGATGCCATCGCGGAGGCTCGATCGACGTTCGGCCCGATCGACGTCTGGCTCTTCGGGTCACTGACCGGTCTTGGGGCGCCGCCTCACCTTGCGAGCGATGTCGACATTGCCGTGCGCGGTCTACCACCAGCCCGCGTCTTCGAGTGCGCCGCGCAGCTCGCCGATGCTCTCGGCGCCGACGTGGACATCGTCATGCTAGAGACCGCCCCGGAGGCGCTTCGGGAACGTGTTCGCGTTGACGGGGTGGCATTGTGAGCGGCGTGGGGGCCCAGAGCAGCCCCCGGCTAGCTCGTCTCCGAGCGGAGATTCGGGATGACCGTCGCGCCTTCGACAAGCGAATCGCGGAGCTCGCGAAGCTGCCCACGGATGGAGGCTGGGACTCGGGCGCGTGCGCCATCGCGGCTGTGGCACTTCATGGCGGATACGGCGCAATTGAGTCCGCGATTGAACGAGTGACGCGTTCCCTCGAAGGAGACTTACCGACCAGCCCTAATTGGCACCGTGAGCTTCTTCACGGAGCGACCCTCGAGATCGAGGGCGTTCGTCCACCGATCATCTCCGAGAGCACCGAACGTGTACTGAAGCAAATCCTCGGATTTAGGCACTTCTTCAGACACGCCTACGCAGCAGACCTCGATTTCGTGCAGCTTCAACCCCTAGTGAAGCGCCTCCTCGAAGCAGCGCCTGCGTTGGCGGCCGAGCTCGACGCATTCGACCTGTTCTTGTCGCTGGCCTGCGCTCCAGTCTGAACGTTCACCGTCTCTGACTCAGTGCGGCTGCTGCCTGAGAAAGTGGACGATGGCCTCCCAGGTCACCGCGTGCCGCATCGCCGTCGAAGAGTCCCAGCTATTGTGAAGCGCGACGATGTGCCCGCGATCATTGAAGAGCGGCGCGCCGGAGTGGCCCCAGTAGGTCCACGCGTCGTGGCCTGTCCCGCCGAGGCCCTGCGCGGCTAGGCGGTTCTTCGCGAACGTCCGCAACTTGCCGACCGAGACGTGGAAGGGCTGGTAACCCGTCGCTTCGCCATCCGGCGTGATGGTTCCGGGCTGGCCGATGGTGACGACGCGGTCGCCGAGCTTCGGGACAGTCTCAGCGATGCTCGCGGCAACGAGCGACGTGCCGCGAGGGAGCTTGAGCTCGAGGATCGCGAGATCGAGATGCAGGTCGACGGCGATGGCGACGGCGTCGAAACGGCGTCCATCCGGCAGCTCGGCCGTGAGGCGCTCTCCAAGGGTCGGCGCCACGTGACCCGCTGTGAGCACGAGGCCACCCTCGCCGATGACGACGCCGCTCCCGCCGCTGCTCTTGCGCGTCAGCCGCACCGCGGAGGGCTGCACGCCATGGATGACGAGGCGTAGATGGGGATCCGTGATCGCGTCGTCCACCTTCTCCGAGTAGCGGTTGCGTTCCGTCGTCAGTCGCACGCCGGTCGTCAGTGCGACCAGCTCGACGCGTACCCGCTCAAAGACCGCCTGCGTGGGCGCACTCACCGACCAGCGTGACGCGATGTACTCCTCGTAGCGTTGGAGGAGGGTCAGCGCGTGGCGGCCCGACTCCCGCGGGTCCGATGCCGTGCGGACGAGCTTCGGGACAGCGAGGATGTCAGCCTGCAGCGTTCGATTGACGCCGTCTTGGCCCTCCCGGCCGCGGACGATGAACTCCCCCTTGGGCCGCAGGTGCCGCTCCACCGGATCGGAGCTGGGATCGACTCGGAGGACGGTCCGTGCCACCACTCCTGGGCGGGTGGGCGTTGCAGGCACGGCGGGATCGCCGAGGGCCACGCGCGCCAAGAAGTTCGCGTCGAAGACAGGCCCGTTCGCCGGGGCCGCAGTGCGGTAGGCTTCGAGGAGGTGGAGAACGCGCTGCGATCCGGGAAGCGCAGCCATATCGACCGCTTGAACGAGCCCCCCCGCGAGGTTGGTCATGAACCACCGCGCGGTCTCGGCTTGGTCCTCGCCCGGGTTCTTGGTGCAATAGTCGCTCACAGCGTCCTCGAGTCGATTGCGCCCAGCGACCGCTCGGAGGCGCTTCAACAGCGACGCCTCGATAGCCGCCGGCGCATAGGGCTCCTCGCCCGAAACCGCCCGAGCGAATCGCGCGTCGTCACTGTGAAAGGCGCCCTTCTGAAAGGCGCCGCCAACGACCGAGTCGACGTGGTGGTAGACCTCGTGATGGAAGGTCAGGACGACCTGGGCGTCCGAATACCAAGCCACCATGACGGCGTCCCGACCGTTCCAGAGCCCGTAGTACAGGTAGCCACCGAGCGAGTCGTCCCAGGTGTGAAAGCCGTCGTCCTGAGTCGACGCAAGGCCCGAGAAGATCCCGACCGCTTCGAGGCCAATGCCGGCGAGGAAGCCCGGCGGGTACTTCGCCGCCTCGCGAACCAGGATGGCTTCGACCCGAGCACGCCGCGCGTCCGGCACCGGTCGCGCGATCTCGAACCAACTACCTTCAGGCAGCCGCGCCTTGTCGTGGACGAGCCGAGTCCCACCGGTAGCCGCCAGGAACTGGTCCTGAGCGCGAGCGGGTGACGCGAACGCAGCTAGCCCGAGGGCGAGCGTCAGCGCGGTTCGCGAAGAGGAAAAGAGGAGGGTTGCAGCTCGGCGATGATGCATGAATGCAGGAACGGGCCAAGTGGATGAATCGATCCGAGCGACGTGACGATTTCTGCCGCCGCCCCACTGAGTCACGGAGTAACACGGACCGCGGTGAGAGAGACGCTTTCTTGACGTGCCCTCAGCCCCTCGTTATCGCCCCTCGATGCAATCGACCTCGCAGAGCGCCGTTTCTGACGTCCGTCCCCGAGTCGTGCTCGTGAGCACGATGTACTCGCCCTTCCAGACCGAGCTCGGCCGCGCGATAAACGCACAAGGCCTCGTCGACTACCACATCCTCTACACCATGACCGAGTCGCGTGGCCGCGGGAGCCACTGGACCGAAGACGCCGCCCGCGTCCCGGCATGGGTCCATGTGGCGCGGCCGCTGCGGGGGCAAGCCGAGTTCAATGCGTGGGTCGCCGAGAAGCTGGACGAGCTGAGGCCCCACGTCATCGTGACCAGCGCCATGCTGTCGGCACCGACGTGGAAAGCGATGACTGCGCTGAAGGACACGCTCCACTGGCACGGCTTCCGTACGCCCATCGGCTACTGGCTCGAACACCCCGATATGTCCCGCCCCGCGCCGACCCGCGTCGCCGTGGAGACGTTGACTCGATTGCAGATCGCCGGCATGGACTTCGTCTTCGCCATCGGCGACCGCGCCGAAGCGTACTACCGCCGCTGCCACCCGACGTTGCCCATCCACATCGTCCCGTACGGCGCCGACCTCGGTCCCTGCTTCGCCATCGAGCGATCGGCCGTCCGCCATCCCGACAGCCCCGTCACGTTCCTCTTCTCGGGGCAGCTCGTCGCTCGCAACAACATCGCAGCCCTCACGGACGCCTTCGCGCTCCTCGCCGAGAGCCACCCCGGCCGCTTCGCCTTCATCGTCTCCGCTTCAGGACCGGAAGAGCGCCACCTCACCGCGCTCTCGTCGCGTTCGGCGGTCTTCGCCTCAGCGCTCCGGTATGACCGCGTCTTCCAGACCTGGAACGACCGGCTTCGGCCCTTTCGCGACGCCGACGTCCTCGTGTGTCCGTCGCTTCACGCCGGCTGGGCGCTCGTCGTCCCCGAGGCCATGGCTGCGGCAATGCCCGTCATCGCGACCCGGGCGGTGAGCGCTGCTCGCTACTTCGTACGCCCCGAGGTGTCGGGTCTTCTCATTCGCCCCGACGCGGCCGACATCCACCGAGCGCTCGTCCGCTTCGTCGAGGAGCCGCACGTGCTCAAACGCATGGGTGAAGAAGCGCGCCACGCCGCCCATGCCGGCACCGCCGAGTTCATCGGTGACCTCTATGCCCGCGCCGCGCTTCGGGAATGGGTCAGGGCGCGGGGGTACTGAGCACGGCTCGGGACCTGTGGGCGAACATTGCCGGTAGCGCTACGGAAGTTCCATCATGTCGGCGCTCTAAGCGATAGCGGCGCTTGCCGTTGCGGCGGGGCTGGTGCGCGCTTCGCCCCCATCTGCTAGCCTGCGCCACTAAAGCCTTAGGACCGGGACGACACCCATCTTCATGACCACGCTCGGAATCCGCTCTCAAAGATCCGCACGCATGACGGCCTTCGTGGCGCTGTTCATCGCCTGGGGCGTGACCATGTCGGCCCATGCCGCCCGCCCTAGGACCGTACGAATCGAATCGACCCCACCGGGAGCGCTGGTCCTGCTCGATGCGCCTGGCGCTGAGCCGCTCGGCGCGACGCCGCTCCGGCGCGTCAAGGTGCCCCCCGGCGACCACACCGTCATCTTTCGGCTCGATGGGTACGAAGAGCTACGCTTGCCGGTCACGGTGAAGCGCCACGGCCAGAAGATCACGGCGACGCTCCTCAAGGCGGCGGTCCTCGACATCACAGCGGTCGATGAGGCGACCTGGGGCGCCGCGTTGAGCATCGACGGCGTCCCCTCAGATCGCGTCCCGAAGCGCGTACAGGTCTCGCCGGGGCGCCACCTCATCGAGATCACAAGCGAAGGCCGTACACCGACCGAGCAGTGGGTCACCGTCGACCGCGGCCAGGTCCTCGTCGTGCCCGTGAGAGTGGGTGGAGACTCGGCAGGCGGCCTGCTCGTCACCTCGGACATGGCAGGCGCGGAGGTGTGGATAGGCGGTCAAAGGCGCGGCGTCGCTCCCTTCGTGTGGGAGGACGCGCCCGCCGGCAAGCTCGCGGTTGAAGTACGCGTGCCAGGCCGCAGCGCGTACCGCAGCACTGCTGAAGTCGCACCGGGGCGCCGCACGACCGTCGCCGCCAGCCTAAACGCTGCCCGCGGCGGGCTCCGCGTCTCGGCAGACGCGCCAGGAGCCGAGGTGTGGCTCGATGGCACACGCCTGGGGACCGCGCCGGCAGGACGAGACGACCTCTCCCCAGGCGAACACTTGCTCGAGCTCTACGCGTCCGGTTACGAGCCCCTCTCGGAGACCGTCGTCGTCGAGGGTGGCCATCGGCGGCTGCTCGTGATCCGGCTCGAACCGCTAGCCGGTGATCCCATTGGGGCCATCATCGTGGACGCCGAGCCGAAAGGGGCGACCGTCAAGGTCGACGGCCGCGACTACGGCGCTGTCCCCGCCTATGTACGCGGGTTGGTCGCGGGCGATCGTGAAGTCGTCATCGAAGCGGAGGGCCACCGGCGAGTGGTGACGCGTTGTCGGGTCGGGCCGAAGAAGGATTGTCGAGTCACGGCAGCGCTCGTGCCGAAGGGCGAACGGCTCATCGTACGCAGCACGGTGGAGGGCGGCGCGCTCTATCTCGGTGAGGCGTTGCTCGGCCCCCTGCCCTACGACGGCGGGATCGCGCCGGGCAAACACCTGCTGGTCGCGCGCGCCGACGGCCACACCACCTGGTCCCGCGAGCTCGATGTCGCCGAAGGCAGCGACGCGGGTGTGTTCGACGCGACGCTCGAGCGCATCAGGCCCGAAGTGGTCGGCGCCTTCGTCCACTCGGCCGACGTGCTACCGCCAAAGAAGATGGCGATCGATCTCTCGGTCGGCTGGGTCCATCTCGCCGAGCTGAGCTTCGACATTGGGATCTCGTCCTTCCTCGACGCCGGCTTCGCGCTGCGCGGCTTCGGGCGACTCACGGAGCTCGAGGTCCATGCGCGCGGCGCCTGGCGCTTCACGCCGCTCCTCTCCGCCGGGGTCCGCGTCCGAGCGGGCGGCGGATTCGGACCGCGTGACGTGGACACGGGCTTTTTGCTCGCCGAGGTGCTGGGATCCGTCCACATTGAGCCCAAAGTGGCCATCACGCTCCTGTTCGCGAGCGACCTCTACAGCGATCATTACCCCTACTCCGAGACGGACTCCGACATCGCCGCGGCGTCGGATGGCCGCCAAACGACAGTAGGTTTTCGCTTCGGCGGGAACGTCGAGGTCGCGCTGACGGAGCGTTGGAATCTCTGGACGGGGATCGAATGGACGGCGGCGCGCTCCGAGTCACGCCGAGTGCTCGGCGACCTCTTCGGGAGCGAGTCGGAAGCAGCGAACTTGTGGTTCCGACTCGGCGCGTCGGCGTCGTTCTGAGGTGGACATGCGAGGCGGAGTCACGATGACGGCGATGAGATATTCACGAACCGGCCTCGTTGCGTTGCTCGCCGGGCTCCTCGTCGCGCCGTTAGGCTGCGCGGAGGAGGAGGGTGGCGGCGCCATCGAGGTGAGCTGGTCCATCGGCGGGAGCACCTGTAATCAAAGCGGCGTCTCGAAGATGCTGATCTCTCTTTATGAGGGCGGCGAGGTCGTCCAAACCCATGAAGCGCTCTGCATCGACGGCGCGACGCGCGTGAGCGGCGTTGAGGCCGGGACCTACGTCGTCGAGGTCACCGCCTATCGCGCTGACTCGCCCGACCCGGCGTACGTCGGACAGGTCAGCGGCGTGACGGTGCCAAAGGGCGGACGCGTGGCGGCCCCCGAGGTCGAGCTCGAGGAGGCGCCTGGCGCGATCGACTTACAATGGCGCTTCGACACCGGCCAGCTCTGTCGCTTCGCCGGCGTGAGCTGGATCACGGTCGGTATCTTCGACGTCGCTGGGCGCCGTACCGCCCAGCGCGAGCTCTCGTGCGACCCAGAGCCCGAAGCGGCGTCGGCAGAGCCGGGCTCGAGCTACCTCGCGGGCGCGAAAGGCGTCGTGTTCGATCGCCTCCTCCCGGGCGGCTATACCGTGAACGTCTTCGCGTTTGCAGACGCGGGAGACTCCGTCCCGGCGTTCTACGGCAACGCCGAGGCGACCGTGGCGGTCTATCAGCTCGCGCCGGTCGAGGTCGTTTTGACGGTGTGTCCCGAAGGGGATGACAGCCCGTGTCTATAGTCCGTCGGAGTCGCCAAGCCGGCGGCCTACTCACCCTGGTGGCCTCCCTCCTCGGTGCCGGGACGACTACAGCCGCCGAACGGAGGGACGACAGCGCGTCACGCGCCGCTCCGCTCAAGGGCAGCCGTGGCTCCGACATCAGAGCTCGAGAAGCCGGAACCCCTTCTCAGCAGCTCGCGCTCGACGCGACGAAGATCACATCAGGCGACGGCGCGGTCTTCGTGCCGAGCTGGAGCCGGCCCGAGCTCGAGCCCCAGGTACGCGTCTACTTGGGCGATGAGCTGGTCTCTCGTGGGCCAACGGGGCGCCGCCTGGTGGTGCCGCCCGGACGATACTCGGTTCGCATTGGGCAAGGGCCGGAAGGCTGGAGAGCGGTTCGGAACGTCACCGTTAAGCCCGGCGATACGACTGTCGTGAACCGACTCGCCGGGAGTCTTCGCGTCACGGCGGTCGACCGGGAAGGTCGACCGGTCGCGTTGGACTACCTTATCGCTTCAGCAGACGGACATCGCATCTATGGTCCTGAAACTACAGCTGAAACTCACGACTACGCGGCGACGTCGACGTGGGTGCTTCCGCCAGGGAGCTACCGTATCGTCCCCGGGAGCGATGCCAGCGCGAGGGCGGGGGTAGCCACACTGGTAATCCCGCGCGATGAACGCGTCCGGCTGCGCTTCGTAACCAACGATTCCGCCACCGTCATCGGCACTGAGCCCGGTGACACCGAGGTCATGGAGCGCGTGGACGCTTGGCGTGTGCGCTGGCTCATCGGGGGCAACTTCACTTTTGGCCAGGCACGAGAGCAACTCAGCAGCTTCTCGGGGATGGCGCTTCGACTCGACGCGCTCACGGAGCTCGACGTGAACTACGAGAGCGCCGGCCACGCGCTGCGCTTCTGGCTCGATCTGGAGCAGAGCTGGTTTGCGTTCGATCCAGACGTCGGCGTCGAGATCCCGTTTCAGAAGCTCGATGATCAGCTGCGCTTCGACATCACGTATGCGTACCGTGCCATTACGGGCGTCGCGCCTTACGTACGTCTCCTCGCCCGGTCCGCACTCCTGCCTCAGGAGCTTCGGAGCGACAGCGACCTCACGGTCACGACTCGCGCGGCGGACGGGACCGAGACCGTACGCGAGCTCGAACGGCTGAAGACCCTCGAGCTCATGCCAGCGTTCTCCCCAGCCATTCTCCAGCAGGGCGGCGGCCTCGATGTTACTCCGTGGGATAGTCGCTTCGGCGGCTTCGGGGTCAAGGTCGGCTTCGCAGCACGCGAGACCTTCTATCGTGGAGGCGGCCTCTGGGTCAGCGCGACTGGAGACGGGACGGTGACCCTCGATACGCTCGTCAATCGAGTCGACTACGGTCCAGAGTTCGGCGCCTTTTTCAGGCTCCGTCCGTCGAGCTGGTTCGATGTCCGCACTGACCTCGATGGTTTCTTGTCTATCGAGGACGCCGGCGTCGGCAACTCGGCCGGCTTTACCTTCAACTGGTCGTCGACCGTGAGCTTCCGGCTGGCCGAGTGGGCGGCCGTCGTCTACCGTGCCACTGTGCATCGGGATGATCCCGCGCTGCCGGAGTTTCAGTTCCGGCAAAGCATCAACCTGAGGTTCCAGTATGCGATCTTCTGATCGATGGGCCCGCTGGGGCTCCACGCTCGGGATCGGTGCCGCGTTCGCCCTTGCGTCGTGTGCCTCGACGCAAGTCGGCGTGCGCAGCGACTCCGAATCGACGCAGGCATCCACCGAACGCATCGCCAACTGGCGCGGTGAGGTCATGGAGCTAGAAGCGCGGCGTATCCGCGGCGTGGACTCTCGCGCCTACGAGCGCACCCGCTCCTGGCTGGACCGCCTTGAAGGCGAAGACGAGCCCGACGTTCGAGCGCTCCTCGTCACCGCGATTATGGGCGAACTCGACGTGATTCGGACGGCCGAGCAGCGCTACGGGACGACCGGGCCGCTCGCGACGCCGGCCTCTGAGCGGACGATGGAGGAGAGCCAGCCATGAAGACGTGCCTCTGGCTGACGCTCTCGTTCGTCGGCGTGCCCGCACTATTGGCCTGCAGCACGGCGCTCCCGCCCGAGCGGCTCGTCTCAATCGACGCGGAGCTCGCGCGCGACGATGTAGCAGAGCTCTCAGAGACACAGGCCCGCCATATCGGCGAAGCGCGACAGCGCCGGGACGCCGCCTGGAAGGCCTACCGCGCCGGAGAGCCCAAACAAGCTGACCTTCAGGCGTGGATCGCGTGGCAACAACTACGTGTGGCCGAGAACCTGGACGTAATCGGCCGACAAGACGCGATGGCGGCAGCGCGAGTTCGAAGCGGCGACGCCGCCGTTGAGCCCGCGGCACTCACTTCGTCAGTCGAACTCGAACGGTCGTCGTCACGGGCCGTCACCGCGGCGCCCGCCAAGTCGCATCTCTCACCCAAGCCCGAAACGACGGTTCAAGCGGTTCAGGACGCCGAAGACGCCCGCTTGCGGCTGGTCTCGAGCGGGGGACA
>CANMLD010000082.1 GCA_947498315.1 Pseudomonadota bacterium
GGGGTGGGCATCGACGGGGTGGGCATCGACGGGGTGGGCATCGACGGGGTGGGCATCGACGGGGTGGGCATCGACGGGGTGGCCATCATGGGCTCATTCCTTCTGCGCTCTGCCTTCGAGCGCGCTCGATCGCGAAGCGGCCAGGCCGGCCGCGGCGGGAAGCTACACGGCCCTCGCGTCCTGCGCCAATCTCGAGCGCATCGCCCCGACCCCAAGCCGGCGACCGAAGAGGGATCGACGTGACGACGCTTCGCATCACGGCGACCGTGCGGTATGGTCTGGTCCGTGACCGGTCGATCCGCCATCGTTCATCGCTCCCTCGTCGTTCTGACTACGGTCCTCTTCGGCGTGCTCCTTTACTGGACCTTCTTCCGGGCGCCACTCGAGGCGGTGATGGGGATCGTCCAAAAGATCTTCTATTTGCACGTCCCCGCCGCCATCGCCATGCAGATGCTCTATGTCGCCTCGGGCGTCGCGAGCATCTTGGTGCTCTGGAATGGCTCGAAGCGAGCTGATGCCGTAGCCGTCGGAGCGGCCGAGATCGGCGTAGTCATGAGTGTTTGCGTGCTCCTGAGCGGGCCTCTCTGGGCCCGGAAGGCCTGGGGGCACTACTGGGAATGGGAGCCACGGCTCACCCTCACGTTGGTTCTGACGCTCCTGTTCATGGCATACACTGCACTTAGGGCCTTCGGCGGCTCGGATGCGCTCACGCGCAAGATCGCCGCAGGGATCGCCATCGCGGGCATCCCTGCCATCTATTTGGTACGCGTCTCGGTCGAGTTGTGGCGCGGTACTCACCCTCGCGTCGTCTGGACGGGAGGTCTTGTGGACCCGGACATGCGCATCGCCTTCGGTGTGGGAATCGCGGCGTTTGTGGGCCTCGCCGGGCTGCTCGTATGGGAACGAATACGTCTCGAACTCGCCGCTCGCGCGCTCGACGAGCTCGCCCTCGATGCGTCCGCGCGATACGACCTCGATGATGAGTAGAGTAGACGGCCAATGAAGACCATCCCAACTCGCCTTTCTGCTATCGCACTCGCGACCGCGGCCCTGACGTGGACCACGCTGATCGCCGTGTCATCCTCCGCACAGGGTCGCCCAGCGGGCGCGTTCGAGTCTGCCGACCCATCGATGTTCAAGGAGGACCTCTCTGGCATCCCCTTTCTCGTCGCCGCTTACTCGCTCATCTGGCTCGTGCTCCTGGTCTACGTGTTTCTTCTTCGTCGTCGCACGGACGCCGTCGTGAGAGAGGTCGCCTCGCTGCGGGCCCAAATCGACGCCGCAGCGCGCGCCCAGAGTGGCGTCAGCCCGCATGCGGACGCGGCTGAAGCACGGCCCCCACACCCTCGAAGCTCCCCGTGACGAGCGACCACATCTTCTTCATCCCCGCGGTCCTTGTGGTCGGTTTCGTCCTCGGGCTCATCGCCGGCAGGCGCTCGGCTGCGGCGTCAGAAGCCGCGCGGAAAGAAGCCATTCGTCGGCGAAAGGCACGCGAGCAGGCGGACTTGGTACGCAGTAGCGAGGGACCATCGGCGTCGGGGCCGGGTTAGGCATCGTGCTCCCCGCAATCGCTCGGCCCCAGTAGACCAGAAACGGCCCCCCTGTTATGGTCCGCCCACTGACGGAGTATATCGCCGTCAGCACCTAGACCCGCCGTAACGCCGGAGGCCCGTCGCGTGATCCAGTGCTCGCAATGCGGTCAGCTCAACGAGCCGTTCTTCAAGTTTTGCCTGATGTGTGGCGCTCCACTCGAGGGCGCCGCGATGGTGAGCCAGGGACCGACTCGTTCCGCGCGCCCAGCCAAACCTGAAGCCAAGACGCCAGCACGGACGCCGGTGTCGAGCGCGTCTACCCTCGGGAAGCCAGCAGCAACCGTCCCCGCGGCCGTCGCGCCGGCGGCGGTCGAGCCGGTTCGAGCGTCCCCGGTCGCACTCGCGCCGCTCGCGCCCGTCGAGCCGGCCCCTGTCGAGGCGGCGCCGGTCGAGGCGGTACCCGCTGTCTCCGGTGTGACCTTCGACGATGACGAAGAGTTCGGCGCCCGTGACACGCCTGCCCCGGCTCGAACGGTTACCCTGGTTCCGGAGCCAGTGCCCGAACCGGAGCCAGTGCCCGAACCGGAGCCAGTGCCCGAACCGGAGCCACAGCCGGAGCCAGCGGCGCGGTCCTCGGTTGCTGGAGCGCCCGAGCCGGCTTTTGAGCCGGAACGTCAAGTTGCGGGCCAGCCAGCTCCAGAGCCCGTAGCACCGACGGGTGGCAAGGTTCGCCGGCGAACGCGCTTCACGCTCGTCGTCATCGGGCAAGACATGAGCGACGGCGAACGCTTCTCACTCGACGAAGGCATCTTCACCGTCGGTCGTGAAGGCACGTCAGTCGAGTTCCCAGAAGACGTCTACCTCGATTCTTTCCACGCTTCCCTCGACGTGACTGAACGCGGTGTCACGGTGGTCGATCAGGGTTCGGTAAACGGGACTTTCTGGCGCATCGACGCCCCCGTGGTCCTCAACCACGGCCACGAGGTGCGCCTCGGCCAGCAGCTGCTCCGCTTGGAGCTCCTCTCAGAGGTTGAGCCGCTTAGCCCGTGGCATGGCGGGACAGAGCTGCTCGGTGGCCCAGTCCCCGCCACAACCTGGGGTCGTCTCATCGAGGTGGTCGCTCCCGACTTCGATGGTGACGCGCACTTGCTCGACAAGACGCCGATCGCAATCGGCCGCGAGAAAGGCGACATCACGTTCCCTGTAGACGGCTATGTCTCAGGGCGCCACGCGCGCCTCACCTGGGACGGTTCCAAAGCCCGTGTCGAGGACCTGGGCAGTTCGAACGGAACCTTCGCTCGCGCCTACGCCCCGACCGCGCTCGGCGTCGGAGCGCGCCTTCTGCTCGGACAGCAACTGTTTCGCATCGACGGCTGATTGTGGGCGCCCGAACCTCCGGTTCGGAGAGGGTCACTCGAAGAAGAGCGTCTCCAAGCGAGAGAGCTGTTGGTCGAGTTGGGCGACGTCTGAGGACGAGAGGTTCAAGAATTTGACACCGATCCCCGGCACCACCGCGCAGCTGTGATCCGAGTATTCGCGGACCCAGCGTACTTCGCTGTCACACTCGAAGTTGCGGTCGAGCCCTGGCACACGGAAGCCGACGCGGAGTCGTGTTCCGACCGGTAGGGTATGATAAGTCGCGATGAAGAGCCCCCCTGTGGAGATGTTCTCCGCGAAGCCCGTGAAGAACTGGTGACCGGACTCGCCACTCACCTCCAAAGTGAAGTCGAGGCGCTCGACACTTCGACGGTCCTGTTTCTGGGTCGCTACGGTGGTTGCAGCATACATCGGACGGACCTCCATCATCGCTGTCGCAGGTCATGCGAGAGCGTCGGGTGTGAAGCATACGGTGTGATCGGTGGCCAAAGGACCAGCCGGGAGTCGAGTCGGGTCGTCACTGGCGCGGCTCGTGCGGCGATTGGGCTCTCCCAAGACCGCGACGCTGCCACCGCGAACAACTAGGTCTTCGGGACAGGCTGTGCGTGACTTTCGCCGGCGGCGAGAAGGTTCAGTAAAAAGAACTAACGAGTCGGCGTCGGCGCACGCCCTCCCGACTCGGCCCTAACGAAGGCACGCTAAAATACGCTTTTATTGTTTTTGAACTAGTATCGGTCACGTATCGTAATTTTTTGCACCGGAACAAGCCCGTGGCGAAGTGCTGGACTCGCGCTGTGACCTCTACGCGCTCGGGATCATCATCCACCAGCTCGTCACTCGTCAGCTGCCATTCACCGGAGACTCGCCCATCTCCATCGTCACGAGGCACCTCACCGACCCCGTCGAGCCGCCGTCGAAGCTGAGACCGGATGTACCGCCCGCCCTCGAAGACCTCTGTCTTCGGCTGGTCGCGAAGAACCGCGAGGAGCGTCCGCCCTCGGCAATGGAGGTCTATGACGAGCTCTGTGGGATCGAGGCCACCTTGGGCACGCCTTCGGGGGTCAGACCCCGGCACGCTGCTTCTCCGGCGACGGAGCGAGCTCACGGAGCGTCGTCACCCTCGTCGCCGAACGACTCGGCGACGGTGCTCTTCAATCTCGACGCTCATCGTCCGCTCGGTGGCCGCCGTAGCACGCCTCCCACCTCCTCTGCGCTAGCGGTCTACGAGTGCGGACTAACGCTCTGACATCGAGGTGGAAGTGCTCTGGGCTACCGCCGCTTTGACCAAAGGTGGTGTCTTGGTGCAGACTTCCGCTCTGGGCCGGGTGAGGTGCTGACCCGAGTCACACTCATCGACGCCTACGGGCTTCGCCGAATCTTGTGAGGACGAGCATGAGTGAACAACACCAGAAGCCGCGACCCAGTGAGCGTCGCCGCAGCCCCCGCGTGCAGGCTGAGCACGAGCTGACGCTGACGGCACAAGGTCAATCTGACGAAGGCGCCTTCATCGCACGCTCGATAGACGTGAGCCTCGGTGGCATCTATTGCAACGTGGACCGCCACATCGAGCTCTTCTCGAAGCTATCGATTGCGCTGACGTTGCCGCTCTTCGACGAACATGACCACCGTCATCTGCTCCGGATCCCCGTCGAGGGTGTCGTCGTTCGTATGGAGCCAGAAGAGCCCGAATCGGGCCGGACGGAGTACGCGTGCGCCGTCTCGTTCGTCCATCCCGACCCCGACATCGAGCTAGTCATCGCGAAGTACATCCTCCAAACCATGGCGCGCGGCATGCACTCCTGATGGGGGGTGTGGCTCAAGTCCGGTTTTCGCCTTGACGCCAACAGGCGCGACCCGTGTACTTCCGTTGACCGCTTGGACCGCCACCCGCATCGGTGGTCACAGCGGCGGCACCTGAGGAGGCGACGCGATGGCCCCGTTAATGACCCACGACTCACGAGGCGACCTCTCTTCTCGCCGTGGTGGCATGAGGCGACTAGCCGCCCGGGCGATGTGCCTTGGAATTGCTGGGGCTTCACTCGGCCTTCATTGCGCGCACGCTGACACGCCGACCGTCGTCGATCGGTCCGCCCGCATCGCGCGCGTTGAGACGATCCTCGCGCTTGGGCGGTCGCAGAACGCCGCTGATAGCGCCCTCCTCATCCGCAACCTCTCCGGCGCTGTGACCCCGTGGGAGCGGGCAGCAGCCATGAAGGCGCTGAAGCCGCACCACCGCGAGCTCGCCATTCCGCCGCTCCAAGAACTCATTGACGACAAGGACCCCGTGATCGCTCTCGAAGCGACGGTTGTCCTTCATCGGTTTCGACCGAGCCCGCAAACGCTGGCACGGCTCGAGCGCCACCGAGAGCGGGGCGCGCGTCTTCGCGGCGCCTTTCAGAACGGTGAGACGAAAGGCCGGCCGAGCTACACGGAAGAAGGTGTTGGCTTCTTCCAACGGGGGCTGAACCACGCCGTCCTCGAGGCGCGGCTCGATTCGGCGCTTGGAATGCTCGAAGCCGGCGGCGAACATCAGGTTGCCGGGCTCGAGGTGATTCAGAAGGCCGTTCGTGCGGACAGCGCCGCCGATCGCCTCACGGCAATCCGTTTTCTGCAGGTCCCCTACGACGACGCCGGACTCATCGCAATCCTCGACCGTGCCAAGGAGGATCCAGATGAACAGGTGCGCCTCGCCGCGTCGAACACTCAGGCCCGACGCAGCGCAAGGTCCCCTGGGGCGCCGTCGTCCCCGCTACCTTGAGCACTAGACCACCTTGAGCACTAGACCACCTTCAGCATCGGACCGCCTTGAGCATCGGACCGCCTTGAGCATCGGACCGCCTTGAGCATCGGACCGCCACGATCCCCCGAGGTACCGGTGCGTTCATTCGGACGACACTGAGCCATGCCATCTCCCCTCGGCTTTGATGAGCGATGCGTCATCATCGGCGCGGGCGCTGCCGGCCTATGTGCGGCCTGGGCGGCACGCGAGGCCGGCCTCACGCCGCTTCTGCTAGAGCGAGAGCGCGGGGCCCTCGGGGCTTGGGCCCTCATGGCGGACACGGTCCGCTGCCTCTCTCCTCGGCAATTCGACCTGATGCCTGACGGTGACTTTCCGCGCGGGTCGGGAGCTCGCGCGACGGCCCCCGAAGTCGCCGCACTCTTGGCGCGCTTTCAGCGTCGTTGGCGTTTTCGGCTACAGAGCGCTGCGGCAGTGGAGCATGTCGAGCGGCAGTCTTCGCGAGGGTTTCGCCTTCAGACATCGGTGGGAACACTCACCACCGAACGGCTCGTGGTCGCTACGGGTGAGTTCGGCGTGCCCCGCTGGCCGGACGTCACTGGCGCCTTCTCGGGGACTTACGAGCACTTCCGTAACTTCCACATCCGCACCGTGAGGCCTGGTGAACGCGTCGCCGTGTTTGGGGCTGGCAACTCCGGGTCCGACGTCGCCATGCAGCTCCTCGCCGCGGGTGCCGCGGTGGTTCTGAGTGCGCCACGTCCGCCTGAGCGACCTTCTCCACCACTACCACAGATACTTCGGGGCCTGCTCCATCGCGTGGCGGGCCTCCCCATCGCGCACCTCCCTGGCCGCGGCGGTTGCACCGACTCCACCCCGGTCGTAGACCCAGCGCTCTTTGATGCCATCGCAGCGGGGCTAATCACGCTCGTACCGCGAGCGACACGCCTCACCACCGCTGGTTTCGTCGATGGTTCCGGCCTCGAGTGGTCGGTGGACCGTATCGTCGCTTGCACCGGTTTTCGTCGTGAGACCGCCTTCCTTCGTGGCGTCGTCCCGCTGGACTCGAGCTCAGGGAGGCCCGATCGGGACGCACGCAGCGGGAGGCCACGGCAGGACGTCCAAGCCGGGCTCGTGGCTGGGGTGCCGGGGCTCGCGTTCATGGGGCTGCCCTGCATGCGGACACGACAGTCCGGTTTTCTGAGGGGCTTCGCTTCGGATGGTCGCGCCGTGATCGGCGGCATCCTCGGGGCTAGGTCATTGCCGTGATCGCGCGTGTCCTGAGCGCCTCGGGGCTACTCCTCTCGGCGGGCGCAAGCGCGACCTATCTCGCCTATACGCTCGGTGAACGTGACGCACTCTTGCCGGCAGCATTGCGCGCGAGACGACCCGCGTTCGCCTTTGGGCTGGCTATGAGCGCCGTCGGCTGCGCCCTCGCGCCGTGGCGTCCAGCCGGATGGTGCTCGCTCGCAGCGGCGGGCGCTCTCGCTGCCTATGCCGTCAAGAGACAGTGGCTTCTTCCGCCGCCGGCGCCGCGTTACGACGAAGCGCCGGCTTCGGCCAATGCGTCATCGGGCCTGGTGTTGGTCTTGCCGGACGCATCCGCCGTTCGACTGCGTGTCCTTGCTCACGACCGGGTGGCGGTCGTTGGGCCGTGGCTGGTCGTCCATTGCGGACTCGCCCGCTCCGTAACCATCTACGACGTGCCAGATGGTGAGGTTCGCGCCGTGTTGCCGCACCGAACCGGCTTCTGGCTGTCGGTGACGGGCGTCGCCGAGCTCGTTGATGGCGTCGACGGGGTCGGGCATGACTCCGGCCAGCCGGTCCTGCTCCGCAGAGCCGCTGAGGTTCGCAGTGAGGCCTCGTGGCGTGAGTCGTCTCGAGGCTCGCTGTTACATGCGCCGCCAGCCGGAGGTCGAGCCGCCGCCGAGCGGCGCCTACGCGTCCCGAGCGCTCGTGGCGTAGATGACCCTCAGCGTTTTGGAGTCGTGCGGGACCATGACTGGCGACCGACGGACCTCGCTAGGCCCGAGCCAGTTCGCCCTGGGCAGTTCGTGCTCTCGCGGTGGGCGGCGCGCGCCCGTGGCCTGCAGGGCACCGAAGCGCCCTAACCAGCCGCAATCACAGTGCTGGTGAAAGACGCCTCACGAGGGCGACTCCTGCACAGCCTCGGCGCAAAATGCCGATCCCCCGCGAGCAGCCTCCGAGGAGCAGTAGCCCCCTGAGAGGGTCAGACAAAACTCCGATTGGCGTCCGCCGGCAATTTTCGAGCATCGAGTTGCTCTCGCTCCTAGAAGTGCTGTGAGCCCGTCTTCGTCGCTCAAGTACGCGCCTATCGGCGCCCAGTCGAAGCAAGAGGGCGGCTGCGTCGAAAATTGCTCGGCGTATACTCAAGCTCCATTTTGTCTGACCCTCTAAAAGGCACACGACCGACAATGGAAGGCCCAAGTTTTATTTTCCCGACCGATACCAGCGAGCACGAGTCCGTGCCCAGCGATGCTGAATTTGGCCCGGCAGGGGATAGACGCATCGCGGCCCCAGACGTACTAGCACCGGTGGGCTACAGCGACGACGCCGCCGTACTGGCTGCCGCTCTGGCGAGTGTCGCGTCTCACGTCGGGCCTGAAGAGAAGGCCAAGACGGCGCCCAAGATGCGGGAGTGGTTTGGCTAGGTGAAAACTGCCAGCACCCCGCGAATCCGACGGCGGGAGAAATGGCCGAGCACGGCTGGCCGCGACTAGAGCGTCTTCAAGAACTCGATGAGATCGCGGCGCTGCGCCGCATCGAAGATGGGCTCCCCGTCCTGCCCGAGCAGGAAGGCGTCGTGGCCTTGGTTCGACAGGCCGGGACGCGTGGTGTCGATCTCGCGTCGCGAGTCTTCTCTCCAGCTCTCCGGTACGGGGGCGCCGACGCCCGCGATGGGGCCCGCCGGGAGGCCGACACATTCGAAGTCGTAGTCGGTGCTCTCATCTTCGTCGGGCCCCATCCAGAAGGCGGTTGGGCGTTCGGACGCGAGCATCAGGAGGGCACAGAGGTTCGGGACCGACTGATTGTGGAAGAACGGATAGCGCGCGAAGATGCCGTCGAGCGGCGGCGGGACGTAGCCGGTCTGCGCTTCGACCACCGTCCCCATTGCTTTTGAGATCGCGAGCTTGTTCAACGCCCCTGCGAAGTGCTGCATGCCCTGAGCGCGCTTCGGATCCGTTCCGACGTCGAGCACGGGGGTCGGCGACGGGTAGTCCACTGCTACGGTGCGAGACGCGTCGCCGACGGACGCTCCGGCGCGGCCACCCACCGAGCTCGGGGCATCCCACGCCTTGTCGTAGCTCCCATGGCAGTCGCTGCAGTGTGCTTCGAACAGTGGCTGCCCCCGCTTCGCGGCCTCGAGGTCGAGCCGTTCTTCGCCGAAGATGTCGACGAAGCGCGGCGCCTCGTTCGCGAAGACCAAGGCGGTGAGCGCGTTCACCACGTCCTCATTGACGGCGAGCCACGCGTCGAGCGCGTGCAGATCCGTCCCGCGGCCCAGCTCGTTCCAGAGGAAGTTGGTGAGCACCGGGTTGCCCGAGACGATCGAGCCGTCGAGCAGCCAGCGCGTCTTGTACTTGAGCGTCCACCAGACCGCAGGCTTCGAGTCCGCGACCTCGGTGCGCAAGGCGTTGTCGCGCGGGTTCGCCTCGAGCGCCGCGTCTTTGGTGGCCCATTCGTCGTCCTTTCGCCGCGACAGGGACAGTGCGACTTGCGCGAGCGAGGTGTCGAGGCCTTGAGCTGCAGGGACGATGTTCTCGATCGCAGCGAGGTTTCTCTGCGTGGAGAGGAACTGCGTCATCTCAGCTTCTGTCGCGTTCGTCATGGGCTGCAGCAGGTCGGCACTGAGGCTCGGGAAGAAGCCCTTGGCGAGGTGGAAGAACTCGTTGGCGCGGGTACGTCGGTTGGTCAGGCCGACGATCGTGTGGCCGAAGAAGTCGCCGACGTGACAGGTCGCACAAGAGAAGGACATCGCGGGCGCGAGGTCGGTCTCGATGACGCCGACGCCGAGCGGTGTGATGTCGCCGAAGCCCTGCATCTCCCCGAGGTTCTCCGGCCAGGCGACGCCAGCAAAGGCCTCGGTCCCGCCGTCGTGGTTCGCGAGGCCGAGCCAAGCGACCATCTCCACGAGGTCTCCGAAGCCGAGGAGCGTCCGCGCGACGTCCTGAAGTCCCAGCGTCACCTCATCGGTGGCCTCCGCATCGAAGAGCGTCTCCATCCAGCGGGCAGGGAGGAGTACGCCAGACACGTCCACGGGCCACGAGAGCGCGTACGCGAGGCCCTTACTCGCGACCGTGGGTAAAGCGGCGCCGAGCCCGAGGATGTCCCGTCGATGCCCCGAGGCAGGCAACTGCGCGTTCTTGCTGAAATCCGGCGCCGCCGGCGCGGATGCGTCCACGACCTCGTCGTCACGAGGGAGGGTGTCGGACGTCGGCACGTCGGGCGACGTGGTCGCGTCAACGCCCCCGGCGAGCGCTTCCGTATCGCTCTCACACCCGGCAGCGGTGAGGCCGACAGCGGTGATCGCGGCAGCGGTGAGGCAGAACGCTGGGCCGATGAGGACGACTGCGCCGACCCTCGACGCGACGGCCCCCGACTCGGAGAGGCAGCGGACTGGTCGGTGGACTCGGGAATTCATCGAATGCATGGGACAACCTCGAACGACTGCAGCCTCGCCCACGATACCCCGGTGCAGTCCGGCCAAGCTACCAACATTGGGCGGCAGCCAACTGGAACCGGTCAGGGCTTCGGAGTATCGTGCGGGCGTAACGGCACGGCAGGACCCTCGACCTCCGAGCCCATGCGTCAGTCGGATCGTCTTGTGCCCGCCAGCTCGCGCCTAGGAGGCTGCTGTTTTTCTCCCGTCGCATGCCTTCGCGCTGACGCACGGGAGCGGCGTCAGATGCCTGCGATACGTCCTCACGTACCTTTTGGTACGCTCCGGGCGTTTCTCGACATCTTCCTTCCTCCCGTACGGCATCGCTTCGGCCTGCTCGGTCCGAAAAACAGCAGGTTCCTAGTGCGTGTCGTGTGGCTAACTCAGGTCGTCATCCGCGGGGAGTCCGTGGAGCACGCGCCGTCGGCAAGGTGTCGCCCTGGAGGTCTTCGTTCACTTGCGTTCTTGCGCAAACTGTCGAGTGCTGGGCTGTTCGTCGCGCTGTGCGGCGCTTGTACTGCCCTCCCGAGTCTCGAAGGCACACGCTGTCGCGAGCCCGACGTGCCCTGTTCGACTGGGCTCGACTGCGTTGGCGGCCTATGCTCGCGGATCGAAGGAGCGCAGTCCATCGTCTGCGAGGGCGACGCTGCGTGCGGCGCCGCCGACCCGCGACGGCCGTACTGCCTTGGCACGGCCAACGACGTCCCCTTCGCCCTAGAGACCTTCCGCGACAACTTCTGCGCCGGCTGCGGCAGCGACGTGGACTGCGTTGGCGCCGTGTGCGTCCAGGGCGGATCGACTTGGTACTGCATCGGCTGCACCGATGACTCGCACTGCGACACGGGGCTCTGCTCGAAGAACGTCTGCAGGTCGTGCAAGTCGGACGCCCAGTGCGCTAGCGGTCGTTGTGACGACGGTCGCTGCGTGGCGTGCAGCAGCGACGCTGAGTGCCCTAGCACCGGGCGATGTCTCGATGGCGTCTGCCGATCATGTGCCAATGACGGCGATTGTTGCGGGCCAGACGCGCTCGTTTGCGTGGACGAGACCTGCCGGGCCCCCTGTGGCCGTTCCTGTCACGACCGCCGCTGCGTACCGGGGGATGATCGCGCCCGTGGAGGTGAAAGGTGAACGGAGAGGCGTTGAAAACCGAAGGGACGGACGTGCGTCGTCCCATCTCGTCTACCAACTCGTGCGTCTGGATCGCCCTCGCTGCGCTCCTCGCCCTGGCAGGTCAGGTGACGGGCTGCGAGACGGCACAGGACGACCTGCCGGCCGATGTCGGGTCCGACGCCTCTGTAACGCTTCGGGACACCACCGACTGCGTCGGCACTGACTGTGACGATGTGCCAGGCCCGGCATGCGAGTCCGGGGTGCTCCTGCCAGGGACCGACCGCTGCGTTCAATGCGTGGCCGACAGCGACTGCCAGGGTGGGGTGTGCCACCCGAAGCGTAACCAGTGCGTGTCCTGTTACCTCGACAGCCACTGCGGCGTTGGCGTGTGCGACCCCGAGCGGTCCTTCTGCGTCGAGTGCATCGCGGATGGCGACTGTGGCAGCGGCGATTGCGACGAGGCCAAAGCGGTCTGCCGCGGTTGTGGGACCGGTGCCGACTGCGATGACGACAACCCGTGTACGGTCGACGCGTGCGACGCCAAGGTTTGTTCGAACACGGCGGCGGTCGATGGGGTCTCGTGTGACGTCGATCCTTGCCTCGACGGCGAAGCCTGCCGTCAGGGCGCGTGCGCTGGGGGGCAACGTTCGGGCAGCTGCGACGCCTGTTCGGAGAGCGCGGCGTGTCCCTTGGGGCTCCTGTGCGAGAAGCCGGCCGGCGCGTGCAGCGGTTCCGGGCGCTGCGTCGTCCCGCCATCCGACTGCGCCTTGGAGGGCACGGTCTGCGGCTGCGATGGTCTCGAGTACCCAGGCGCGTGCCTTGCCCACGCCGCCGGCACCAGTGTCAGCCGCGACGGCCTGTGCCCCTGCTTCGACGGCGACTTGCCCTGCGGCCCCGAGCGGGGCGTCGATACGGACGGCAACGGCTGCCTTGATCGTTGCGCGTGTTCAGCCGAACTACCTTGCCCAGTCGGCACCTTCTGCGATGCGGCCTGCGCTTCGGATGGGACGTGCGCGCCGGTCGAGCCGTGTGACGAGGCGTCTGGGCTCGTGTGCGCCTGTGACGGTCAGACTTACGAGAGCGAATGCGCTGCGCAGAAGAGTGGTGTGGCCGTTGCCGCGGCTGGCGCGTGCTGCGTCCCTGTCGTCTGCGCCGATGGTGGCGCTCCGGTCGACACGGACGGTGACGCCTGCCCTGACCGCTGCACGTGCATGACCACGTCCGACTGCCTCCCTGGGGAACAGTGCGCTGCGGACGGCTGCAGCGGAGAAGGGCTCTGCGCGCCCTGTACGCCCGCCGGGCCCGTCTGCGGCTGCGACGGTCTCTCGTGGGCATCGGCGTGTGTGGCGCCTCGCGTCGCCTCGGCGGGGCCTTGTTGCAAGCCCATGCCTGCCGGCTGTGAAGTGCCGGTCGACACGGACTCCGATGGCTGTCCGGACGCCTGCCAGTGCCCCTCGGGCTCGTGCCCCGACGGCCAGCTCTGCGCGCCCACCTCCTGTAGCGGGGGGGCCAAGGTCTGTAGTGCCTGCCCTGACCAGAAGGGCCTCGTGTGCGGTTGTGATGGGACCACCTACGGATCCGCTTGCGCGGCACTCAAATCGGGATCTGCCGTCATCTACGCGGGTGCTTGCGCCTGCGACGTCCACTCCGATTGCGGCGATGGCCAGTACTGCGCGACGTCTGGTTGCGGAGACTCGCCCGGGGCGTGCCTGCCGTGCGACAATGAGGCGGTCTGTGGCTGCGACGGAGAGACCTGGAAGAGTGCATGTGCAGCCCGAGACGCCGGTGTGCGCATCGGTGGCGGCGGGAGCTGCTGCGTGTCCCCGAGCTGTGCTGCAGGGAGCGTCCTCGTCGACCAAGACGGCGACGGTTGCCCCGAGACGTGCGTGGCACTCCCGTGCTCGACCGAGATCCCTTGCCCCCAAGGTGCTTACTGCGAGCGGCCGGTGGGTGCGTGCTCTGTGAAGGGGGTGTGTGAGCCTGCGGGTGACGCCTGCGAACCGCTGCTCGTGTGCGGCTGCGACGGTACCGAGTACAGTTCTCGCTGCGCCGCTGGTAAGGCGGGGACCTCCCTCGCTCGCATCGGTGCGTGTTGCAAGCCGCTCGACTGCGTGGCTCCTTCGCTCCCGGTCGACTCGGACGGCGACGGCTGCCCCGATCTGTGCAAAGCCGCGTGCGTCCTACCCTCGTGCCTATCGGGCAAGCTGGCGGTCGATGTCGACGGTGACGGATGCCCGGAGGCGTGTCCCTGCACCGTCCTCAGTCAATGCGGGAGCGCCGAGTTTTGCCAGCGTGCGGCAGGCGAGTGCCTCGGGACCGGCTACTGCAGCCCTCGTCCCATCGATTGTACTGCCGCGACGGGTAACTCCGTTTGCGGATGCAACGGCGCGACGTATGCAAACCTCTGCTTGGCGGAACAGGCAGGCGCGACGATCGCGAGCCTCACGGCATGTTGCAAGGTCCCGACCTGCGCGGCCGGAAGTGGCCCGGTCGACACGGGCGGCGACGGTTGCCCAGATGCCTGTAAACCCCTCGAATGTACGGTGGATTCCGCGTGTGGCGGCCCCGGGATCTTCTGTGAACGCCCGAAAGGCGCCTGTGGTGGTAAGGGGCTCTGCGCCGAACGGCCGCTCTCGTGCGAAGGCGTCGTGGCCGCGCCGGTCTGTGGCTGTGACGGGGCCTCCTACGCAAACCCGTGCTCCGCGTATGCCGTTGGCGTGTCGCTGAAGGCGATCGAGGCCTGCAAGTGCAAGCCGGTCTGCGCCGCCGGGTATGTGGCTCTCGACGCCGATGGTGACGGCTGCGCCGACGGGTGCGTGCCTGCCTGCAAGACCGATTGCGACTGCCAAGCTGCAACTGGCGGAGCCCCACCGCTGACCTGCGGGTGCACCGACTGCAAGGCCAGCTGGGCGTGTCAGCAGGGGGCGTGCAAAGCGACGTGTGAGGTGCTCCCGACACCCGACTGCGCGACGGCAGGCAGCTGCCTCTCGTCGGCCGATTGCCCGACCGCCGCGTTCTGCGCGAAACCCACCGGTCAGTGCGCCACCAAGGGGATCTGCACTGAGCGGCCGACCACGTGCGGCTCCGGGACGGCGGGGAAGGCGGCGGTGTGCGGCTGCGAAGGCAAGTCGTTCGCCTCAGCGTGTGACGCCGCCCTCGCTGGGAGCAGCGTGGCCTTCGCCGGCCCGTGTCCTTGAACCTGTCCTTGAACCTGACCTCACGGTGAGAGGTTGGGCCCTTCGAAGGAACGCACGACCCGCGTGAACTCCTCGGGGAGGGGTTGAGGGCGCCAGGTGTCGTCGAGCCAGACGAGCGTCAGGGTGCCGAGGGCGGCGATCTCCCGGCTGCGCTTCTGGCCAATCAGGAAGTGGAACTGATAGCTGGTCCGCCCGAGGTGCGCGATCCGGGTGTTCACCGTCAAGACGTCGTTGTAGCGAGCTGGTGACTTGAACTCCAGCGTAGCGCCAACGACGGCACCGGGGATCAGGTCGCGCACTCGTCCTGACCCCTCACCGGTCCCGAAGCGCTGCAGGCCGAGATGGTTCAGGTAGTCCATGCGACCCACGTCCATGTACGCCGAGTAGCTCCCGAAGAAGACGATCCCGACGGCGTCCGTCTCGGAGAGCCGGACCCGCACTTCAGTCTGAAAGGCGTAGGCGTTTCGATCGAGCGTGGGGCGAGGGGACGTTGCCGCTCGGGCGCTCTCTTCGTTCGGGTCTTGGCTCATCGCTCGACGCTCCCGTAGTCCAAGCGCGTCACCGGCGTAGCTCGGGCGCAGGGACGAACCATTCACCCTGAGGCCGGAGAGCGGGGTCCTTCAGAATCCAATCGCGCAGCATCGGCCTCAGCCGCTCGACCTGATCTGGGTGCTTGCTGGCGACGTCGTGCTCTTCGAGAGGATCGTTGACCGAGTGGTATAGCTCCCAAAGCACCTTCTCCCGCGTCGGAACGTACATGAGCTTCCATCCGTCGTGGTAGACGGCGCGATGTTTCGCGACCAGGAAGTCGTCGTCGAGCGAGGGGTCGAGGTAGATCTCTTTGGTATCGGGGTCGACGGCGAAGGCGCCGAATCCCTGCATGAACGGGAGGGTCCGGTTCTTCAGCACCTCGGCCTCCGGGTTGATGAACCAGAGCCCCGTCTCGAAGAAGACGGGAGGGTCCGAGAGGCGTTCCCGTCCCTGCACGAGCCCGAGCAGTGAGGTTCCGTCCGGGTTTGGAAGGCGCGCGCCCACGAGGCTCGCCACCGTCGGGCCGAGATCAATGGATCGCACGGTGTTTGGAACTCGGCGTGGCTTCCATTCCGCCATCCCGACGGCAGGCCTCACGATGAGAGGGATCTTGGAGGAGACGCTTCCACGGAGGTGATCGCCGTGGCCGATGCCGAAGCCGGACTCGTACAGGTTCTCGCCGTGATCCGCCGTCACGACGATGTTCGTCTCGTCCATGAGCCCCGTCGCGGTGAGCCGATCGAGCAGAGTGCCGATGGCCGTGTCGGTCCCGCGGAGCGCCCCGCGATAGAGGGCGACTGCCTGAGCCTGCTCCTCGGCGCCGGGCGCGTGGTCGGCGTCCACCCAGGCCGCTTTATGGTAACGCGACGGGCCATCGTAGCCGGCGGCAGTCCCCTCTTGATAGAACGGGTAGGGTGCCGCGTAGGGGAAGTGGGCACCGGAGTAGAACACTACGAGCGCAAACGGGCGACCGTCGCCACTCGCGATCCAGTCCCATACTTCACGCGAGACTAGCGCCGGATCGGCGAGGCGCTCCCAGAGCTTCAGGATGGGGAACTGCTTCGTGTCTCCGAGCACCGTGAGCAGGTAGGGCATCAGGTGATGATGGAGCTTGAACCCGCCCAACGCGACGTTGGACCAGAGGGTGAAGCGAGGGACGCGGACCTCCTCGAAGCCGAGCTCGATGCGGCTGAAGATGTCCCCGGCGAAGTCGGAGATGACCGCGGTCCGGTAGCCACGTTTCGCGAGCGCGTCGATGACGGTGTGTCGCCTCACGGCGAGGTTGTCGGGCGACGGGAACATGTGCCGAACGCCGTGCGTGTGCGGGTACTGTCCCGTGAGCATCGACACCCAGGAAGGGAAGGTACGTGCCATCACGGTGTAGGCGTCGTCGAACACGACGGCGCCGGACGACAGCGCGTGAAGCCGAGGGGTGAGCTCCGCCGTGATGAAGTCAGGCCGGAGGGAGTCGACGGCGAGGATGAGGACGTTGCCCTTGGTCACCGGCGGCGTTGGGCTCACCACCGCGGTTCCAGCCCATACCCCGAAGCCGACGCCCAAGAGCCCAGCGAGGGCGGCGCTCCGACGTGGAGAGCGCACTACCGCTCGCGTTCGCACGATCGCCGCGCCGACGGTCACCAGCCACGCGAGGGCGGCGAGCCCAGCGAGCACCTGGTAGAACGCGGGCGACGTGTAGTCAGTCACCGCGACCTGGAGCGCCTTCCAAAACCCGCCCTTGGCGAAGAAGGGGTCGTAGTAGACCTGTGGGTATTCCAGCATCGACGCCAGCAGAAAACCACAATGAACAGAGAGCACGAGGCCAACGACGTGGAGCCTTAGTCGCCAGCTCCCTGGGAGAGGCTTGCCCCGCAGCGTCGCCGCCGCGAGTAAGAAGGTGTACGCGAGGGTCCCCACGACGGCACCCACCGCCGCGTAGAGGCCGAGGAGCTGCGCCTGGAGGGTCAGGATCTCGGTCTTGAACATGGCGATGGCGCGGTCGATGACCCCGCTGTCCTCGACCCCCATGTACTCTCCGGCACCGAACCCAAGGAGGCTGCGTGCAAAGAGACCCATGTAGATGAGGGCTCCGAGTACTGGACCAGCTAAGACGAAGCGACGAAACGGACGAGCGGGCGTCATCTCGGGAGCAGGCGGGCGGGACGCTGCTGCCGAGTTGAGAGGGGTAGGCTCAGCAGGTGAAGGCGGTGCGTGGGGGGACACGGCGGCGCACTCTGGTGGTCACTGGCCGGGCTGTCAATCTCCAGGCGATTGACGGCTCGTCAATCCATTGGGGAGCATCCGCTGGCGAGACAGACCCCACTGATACCGTCGAAGGTGACGCACGCATCCCCATCTCCCTTTTGAAGGAACTCGAACTCGCCGGCCGACGGGTCACAGGGGCCCACCTCGATGCAGTCGAATGGAGACGGATCGATAGGCGGCGTCAGCGGAGTCCCTGACGAGCATCCGCCCAGTCCACAGGTCTCGGTCCCGTTGCAGAGGTTGGTGTCGGCACATGCCTCGTCGTCAGGCATCCCGACACACACCGCCGACGAGTCGCACATGTCGCTCATGGTGCAGTCAACGTCGTCATTGCAGCTCGCCCCGACGTCGGGGACGAGCGGAAAGCCCCCTTCGACCTCGGAGCACTCGTCCGAGGGTCGCATGCACTGCGGCAACTCACCCGTCCCCGGTGTGAGTGGCGTACCGTTGAGGCAGCCAACCAATGAGCAGGTCTCTTCGCCATTGCACACGGAGTTGTCCGCGCAGAATACGTTCTCTGGGCTACCTAGGCACGTCCCTCCCGCATCGCACTGATCACTCATCGTGCACGCCACCCCATCGTCGCACGGCGCGAGCAGGGCTGCGGGCACTCGCTGGAAGCCACCAAAGGCATCGTCGCAGGCGCCAGCGACCAGGCAGTCCGTCGGGTCGTCATCGGTAGGAGCCGATGGGACCACGCCCATCACGCACCCCTCGCCGTCGCAGGTCTCTTCGCCATTGCAGAACAAGCCGTCGTTGCAGAGCGCGGAAGACGGTGAGCCGCCGCACTGGCCGCCCGAGCAGACGTCGTTCGTGGTGCAGCTCACGCCGTCGTCGCAAGCAGCCCCATTGCCGAGAGCGCCGATGGGGAATGAATCTGTGGCTTCATTGCACGCGAGAGGGCCGGTGCAGTCACTCGGATTTGGGTCGACGGGAGGTGCCCTTGGCGCACCCGGCCGGCAGCCGAGCAGGCCGTCGCACGTCTCGTCTCCGTTGCAATACGCACCATCGGCACACGCGGCGTTCGATGGCGTGTTCAAAGTGCATGCGCCTGCGGCGTCACAACGGTCATTGGTGGTGCATTGGAGCCCGTCGTCGCACGACGAGCCGGTTGGGGCTGGTCCGAGGGAGTAATTGCCGGTGCCGGGGTCGCACACGTTCGGGACCAGGCAGTCGTTCGGGTTCGGGTCAGAAGGGATAGGGGGTACGCCCATCACGCAGGCGCTATCGACACAAGTCTCAGCGCCGTTACACGGGTCCCCGTCGTCGCAGATCGAGTTGTCAGGCGCGCCGACGCAGGCGCCGTCCGCATTGCACGTGGTGACTGACGTGCAGCCATCGTCGTCGATGCAGGAGGTCCCTGCCGCGACGGGTTTCACGGGGAAGCTATTGGAGACGGGATCGCAGACAGGGTCGATGGTCAAGCAATCGACTCCGTTCAAGTCCTCCGGTGGCGACGGCGGTGTGCCGTTCGAGCAACCGGCCGCAGAGCAGGTCTCCTCGCCATTGCAGAACAAGCCGTCGTCGCAGAGCGCGGAAGACGGCGTGCCACCGCACTGGTCGCTCGAGCAGACGTCGTTCATGGTGCAGGTCACGCCGTCGTCGCAAGCAGCCCCATTGCCGAGAGCGCCGATGGGGAATGAATCTGTGGCTTCATTGCACGCGAGTGGGCCGGTGCAGTCACTCGGATCTGGGTCGATGGGGGGTGCCCTTGGCGCACCCGGCCGGCAGCCGAGC
>CANMLD010000083.1 GCA_947498315.1 Pseudomonadota bacterium
TGCTCCAATACACGGACGAGTCGACCATCGTCCCCGAGAGCGCGGGTGTCGATGAGTCCACCCTCACGGACGAGCAGATCTTCGGGCGTAAAGTCATCGAGTTCGCGCCGGGCCTGGGCGTTGAGCCCGCCGGTGAGAAGGAACAGAACAAGCTGCACAAGAAGCTCGTCGAGGGGACCTTCTTCAGCTCGGACAACGCTCCCGAGGTCGTGATCGGCGCAGAGTTGGCGCGGCGGCTCGGCGCGAAGGTCGGGCAAAAGCTCGAGTTGGTCAGCTTCCGCGAAGGCGTGATGGACGCCGAGGTGACGGTGGCGGGCATCCTGGACTCGGGCTCGAAGATCGAGAACCGGCTCTGCTACGTGCCGCTGAAGCTCGCGATGTCACTCGTCGACCTGCCTGACCAAGTGACGCAGGTGCAAGTCTTCGGGACGAACTACGAGGAGAGCGATGAGCTCGAGGATGCGCTCGTCGCGTCTGGACACGTCGCGAACGTGGCTGTGAAGCAATGGAACGAGGTCGGTCTCTTCAAGACCATCGTGACGCTCTTCAGCACCATCATGGGCTTCATGTTGGTCGCCATCGTCATCGTCGCGGTCGTCGGCCTGCTGAACACGATGCTGATGACCGTGCTGGAGCGGCAGCGGGAGATCGGCGTACTGATGGCGCTCGGCGTCTCGAGGCGAAGGGTCATCAGCGGCTTTCTGCTCGAAGCCGCGCTCTTCGGTGCCGTCGGGAGCATCATCGGCGGCATCGGAGGTGTGCTCGGAAGCTGGCCACTCGTCCACTACGGGATCAGCCTCGGTGAGCAGAACCTGAAGAACATGCCGATGGCCTTCGACCCGACCATTCACGGCATCTTGACTCCGAACGCCATCATCTGGGCCGTGGGCGTGGGCTTCTTCGTCGCGCTCGTTGGCGCGGCGTGGCCGGCCATTCGCGCCTCAGCCGTTCAGCCCATCGAGGCCATGAGAAAAGTCTGACTCTGTCAGCAGCGAGGAATTATCATGAGAACAGGCACTTACACATCCACTCTCTCGTTTTCGTCGATTCTTCTCATGGTGGTCTTGGCCACCGGCGCCGCGTCGGCTCAGACCGCCGACGAGATCGTGAAGAAGATGGACGAGAACATGACCTTCAACACCCGAACCGGGAACGCGACGCTCGAAGTCGTTCGCGCAGGCCAGGGCACGGACACGCGCACCCTCCGGCTCTGGGGCCGCGGCTTCGACGACAGCTACAGCGAGTTTCTGTCGCCCGCGCGTGATCAGGGCGTGAAGTACCTGAAGATCGGCAAGTCGCTACACATGTACCTGCCGCGAACCGAGAAGGTCATGACCATCTCGGGACACCTCCTCCGCGAGTCGATCATGGACAGCGACTTCAGCTACGAGGACATGCTCGAAGCCCGCGCTCTGCTGGCCGATTACGATGCCAAAGTACTGGGCGCCGACGCCCTGAACGGCGAAGACTGCTGGCTGCTCGAGCTGACGGCCAAACGTGAAGGCGTGAGCTACTACAAGCGTAAGCTCTGGATCTCCAAGAAGACTCACGTCGCCATGAAGATGGAGCGCTACGCCGAGACCGGCCTGCTCCTCAAGACCATGACCGCCAGGGACATCAAGGTCCACGGCGGCCGCAACTACCCGATGGTCCTCGAGATGCAGGACGCGATGCGAAAGGGCTCGAAGACCACCTTCACGATGATCGACGTCGTCTTCGACGTGGCCATCCCCGAGACGACCTTCTCGCGCCGGAACCTCATGAAGGGGAATTGATCCCGGGGGGGCGACGGACAGGGGGGATCGCCCCTACACCAGTATACTGGTGTAGCCCTTGCGTTCTGCCCATGGCCACCGCATCGCCTCGAAGAGGCTCCACCTACCTCCGCGGCTTCGGCGGCGCCTTCAAATGCTGAGTCAAGCCCTTGTACCGACGGCGTTCCTGGGCCGCGGCACCCGCGAAACGGAGGCGCTCCTGCGTCTCCTGCTCGCTCAGGAGGCGGCGCCAGCCCGCGAAGCGTTCGGAGTCGAGCTCCCCGCTGTCCAAGGCCCCCCGCAGCGCGCAGCCCGGCTCGGTCTCATGACGGCAGCTCGTAAAGCGGCAGGTGGCGGCGAGGTCGTCGAGGTCCGAGTAGGCTTCCGCGACCCCTTCATCGGCTTCCCACGGGGCGATCTCGCGCATGCCGGGCGTGTCGATGAGGAGCGCGCCCGAGGGGAGGGTCACGAGCTCGCGTGAGGTGGTGGTGTGGCGGCCTTTGCCGTCGCTGTGGCGGACGTCGCCCGTGAGCTGATGCTCGTCGCCCGCGAGCGCGTTGATGAGGGTCGACTTGCCGACGCCCGAGGAGCCGACGCAGGCGATGGTCATCCCGGGTTTGCACGCGGTGACGACGTCGTGCAGCCCGGAACGCGCGCGAGGGTTGACGGCGTAGACCGGCGAATCGCCCGCGATCTCACGAGCGACGCGGAGCGCGGCGTCAGGGTCTTTCACCAGGTCGAGTTTCGTCAGCACGATCGAAGGGTTGGCGCCGCCGGTCCGCACCACGGCTAGGTAGCGCTCCAATCGGCGTGGGTTCAGATCGCCGTCCGCCGACGTCACGATGAGCACGAGGTCAAGGTTGGCGGCGATGAGCTGCGGGAGGGTCTCGTCGCCTGCCGCCTGCCGGACCAGCGTCGAACGGCGAGGCAACACCCGGTCGACCTGAAGCCAGCCATCGCGGCCCGCCACCGGCGCTTCGGCGAGGACGACCCAGTCGCCGACGGTCGGGAGCACGAGCACGCCCTGCCCTTCGAAGCGGAGCCGGCCCCGGGAGCGGGCGTGGCGCGGCGGCCAAGGGCCCTGAACGAGCACACCGCCCCGGTCGCCCCGGATGACGCGGCAGACGCGGCCAGCGTCGAGTTCGGTGGGGGTGACAAGGGAGGCCCACTCGACGTCGAAGCCGAGCGCGGAGAGCGCAGGTGCGATGGCGATCACTCGGGCGCCGGCGGGCCGGTGGGCACGCCCGCGAGCTCGCAAGAGGTCGTGAACGTGACGCTGCCCCGGAGCATGTGAGAGACGGAGCAGTACTTCTCCATCGAGAGCGAAACAGCGCGTTCGAGCTTGACGAGGCTGAAGTCGCCGGCGCCGATCCAGCGTAGATGGATGGCGGTAAAGACGGCAGGGATGGCGTCGGCGCGGGTCCCTTCGACCTGCACCTCGAGGTGGTCGATGCGGTGCCGACCCTTCTCGAGGATGAGCTGCACGTCGACGGCGCTGCAGCTCGCCAGGCTGAGGAGCAGCGCCTGCATGGGCCTCACGCCGTCGTCGGACGGGCCGATGTCGGGCGGACCCGAGAGGACGATGGTGCGTCCCGCGTCGTTGGTGCCGAGATACTGAGCGCCGTGGAGCCGCTCGAGGGTGACCTTCATGGGAGGGGCCATCGTTCAGGCTCCAAAGAGGGTGGACGAGAGATAGCGGTCACCACGATCGCACAGGATGCACACGAGCACGCCTCTCTCGAGGGTCTGTCCGAGCTCGACGGCCGCCAGCGTCGCTCCCCCGGCGCTCATGCCAACGCAGAGGCCGAAGTTACGGGCGAGCCTTCGGGTCATGTCGACGGCGGCGGGCTCGGTGACGTCGATGTAGCTGTCGACGCGGGACGCATCGAAGATCTTGGGGAGATAAGCCTCGGGCCAGCGGCGAATACCCGGGATCTTGGCGCCGTCGGCGGGCCGCACACCCACGATCTGTACGCCCGCACTCTGGCCCTTCAGGAAACGCGAGACCCCCATGATGGTGCCCGTCGTGCCCATCGACGAGACGAAGTGCGTCACCTGACCGGCCGTGTCGCGCCAGATCTCGGGCCCCGTAGTCTCCTCGTGGGCCCGCCAGTTGTCGGGGTTCGAGAACTGATCGAGCATGGTGCAGCCACCCTCGGCCACCCTCGCTCGGGCATAGTCGATGCTGCCCTCCATGCTGAGCTTGGCGGGGGTCAAGGTGACCTTGGCGCCGTAGGCTTCCATGCCCTTGACGCGTTCGCGGGTCGCGTCTTCCGGCATGACGAGCTCGATGGGGATTCGCTTCATGGCCGCGATCATCGCAAGCCCAATCCCGGTGTTGCCACTCGTCGGCTCGATGAGGCGTACCCCGGGCTGAAGCTCGCCTCGGGCCTCGGCACGCAATATCATGGAGCGTGCGGGGCGATCCTTCACGCTGCCGCCAGGGTTGTTGCCCTCCATCTTGCCGAAGAGCTGCACTCCCTTTCGTCCGATGAGCGGGCTTAGGTCGACGAGGGGGGTGTTACCGATGAGGTCGAGCGGGCTCAGGACGTTCATGCCAGGGAGGCTGCCGTGGCCGGGCTCGGAACTCAAGAGCGAAACGCCCGTCAACCTCGACCACCGACTCCAGACCATCGAATCTTTAGATGTCTAGCGGTGGAGTGGTAAGAACACGGGCGGCGTCGGGAGTCACGCCCATGACGGGCCGTCTTCGGCCAGCATGAACGACGTGTCGGTCGAGTGGGGAGTGAAGGAGGGACTTATGAAAAGGGCGAGTACGCGGCTCACAGTCGTGGTCGGTTTTATCGTTTCGCTGGTGGCGGGGTGTCATGAAGATAACACGGTGGCCAGTCTCGACGCCGAAACCGCTGATGTGAACAACCTCGGTGATGGCATCAACTTGCCACCCGACAGCCTCGTAACTCCGGATATCCCCATCGTGGAGGAAGACGTACCGACCGACATCGGCGGCACGGAAGACGGCACGGAAGACGTCGCGCAAGACGTCGCTGACAGCGCTGAGACCAAGCCAGACGCGGTCGCCGAGACGCCCTGCAACGTCGCGGCCGACTGCGCCGCTCTCATCGCCGATCGTCCTTGCGTCATCGCGGTCTGTAACGTCGCCACCAAGGTCTGCGAAGTAGGCGCCACGAAGGAAGGCGCGCCCTGCGACGATGGCGACGCCTGTACCGCAGGCACCTTCTGCGACTCGGGCGTGTGTTCGGCCGAGAAGGCCGTGACCATCACCTGCTCGGACTTCAACCCGTGCACCGACACCGTGTGCGGCCCCAAGACGGGCTGCGTTGCCACCAACAACACGGCTGCGTGCAGCGACGGCAACACCTGCACCGAGACCGACGAGTGCGCGAACGGTGCCTGCGCCGGCGAAGCCACCATCAGTTGCGGTTGCTCGGTAGACGCGGACTGCGCGCAGTTCGATGACACGGACCTCTGCAACGGCACGCTCGGCTGTATCGCTGGCCAGTGCGGGGTGCTGCCGGCCAGTGTCGTTACGTGCCCGACGCTCCCGGGGCTCGAGAACTCGTGCGTGACCCTCGGCTGCGAGCCCTCCCTCGGGAAGTGCGTCGTCGGGCTCGCCTCTGCCGGAGCCAATTGCGACGACGGTGACCCCTGCACGCTCGCGGAGTCGTGCGATGCCATCGGCGGATGCATCCCGGTCAGCGACGCCGTGTGCCAGTGCAGCACGGACGCCGACTGCGCCGAGTTCAACGACGAAAACCTCTGTAATGGCGTGCAGAAATGCGTCACCGGACAGTGTGGCGTGGACCCGGCCTCCGTAGTCACCTGCCCGACGCCCGACGAAGGGACCTGTGCGATCCCCGCCTGCAACACCACCACGGGCGCCTGCGACGCCAAGCCGGTCGACGACGGCCTCTCCTGCAACGATCTCGACGCTTGTACCCTGGGCGACGCGTGCGGCGCGGGCGCGTGCAAGCCCGGCGCGGCCGTGGGCTGCGACGATGGTGACGCGTGTACGCTGGACTCCTGCGACCCGATCATCGGGTGTTCTTACCTGGTCACGCCGGAGTGCCTCGTGAAGGAATGCACAGTTGACGCCGACTGCGAAGACGGCGTGGCGTGCACGACCAACACCTGTAATGAGCTCGGCGTTTGCCAAAGCCTCGTCACCGCCGACTGCGGGACGGCTTGCACGTTGGTCGCGGACTGCCCGGCAGTCGAGTGCTCCACCGCAGAGTGCGTCGGGACGCCTGGCAACCCAGGCCTCTGCCAATACACCGCCATCGCTAGCTGTGGCACTCCCTCCTGCACGGCTGACGCCGACTGCGTGACCGACGCGGTGTGCTTCATCGGCCTCTGTGACCCGACGCTGGGCTGCCTCCTGGCCGCCGATCCGGCGTGCGCACCGGGCTGCGCGTTCGACACCGACTGTGTCGATGACGACGCCTGCACCACGGATGTTTGCGACGAGACCGGCACCTGCCAGCACCTCGTCGACGCGACGTGCGGCGGCACGCCCTGCACGGTGGACACGGAGTGCGACGATGGTGACGCCTGCACAGAAGACTTCTGTGACGGCGCCGTGTGTCAGTACGCGACCATCCCGGATTGCGGCTTTGCGACGTGTACCAGCGTCGAGGAGTGCGACGACGGACAACCCTGCTCGGTCGACACGTGCACACCGACGCTCGGCTGCGTCCATCAGCTCCTACAGGGCTGTGGGGGCGTGAAGTGCACGACGGCGGCGAATTGCGACGACCAGAACCCGTGCACCAACGACGTGTGCACGACGAGCGGCACCTGCAACAACAACGCGATCCCAGGTTGCGGCGACGGCGAATGTACCGTGCTCGCCGATTGCAACGACGGTAACCCGTGCACCACCGACCTCTGTGACGGCGGCACCTGCGGCCACGTCACGGTAGACGGCTGCAAGCCCGATGGCGCCTGCACCAAGAACTCGGAATGCAACGACCTCGACGCCTGCACAGTCGACTTCTGCTCTCAGGGTTTCTGCGGGAACGTGCCCGTTACCGGATGTGCCGGTGGTGCCTGTCAGAACGCGAGCGACTGTGACGACGGCGACGCCTGCACGGCAGACTCCTGCGAGAAGAAGGTCCTGTGCGTTCACAACCCACTCCCGGGCTGTGGCGGGATCAACTGCACGACGAACGCCGACTGTACCGACTCCAATGGCTGCACCATCGACCAGTGCAATGGCGGCGTGTGTTCGGTGAAGCTCCTCAATCACTGTGGCGGCTTGGCGTGCACGACGAAGGAGGACTGCATTGACCAGGACACGTGTACGACCGACATGTGCATGGGCGGCGCCGTCTGCGGCTACGTCTTGAAAGGCAAGGCCTGCAAGGTCGCCGGCGTGGGTACGTGCCAGAAGGCAGCTGATTGCGACGACGCGGACGCGTGCACGATCGACGCGTGCAAGAAGTCAGGCGCAGTAAAGACCTGCACCAACGCGCCATCCACGACGCCACAGTGTACGGGCAGTGCCAAGTGCAACAAAGCCGCCGATTGCGACGATAGCGATCCTTGCACCATCGATGAGTGTACTGGGGCCGGACAGAACAAGGCGTGCACGAACGTCCCGAGCCTAGACCCGGCGTGTGTGCCACCTCCCGCATGCACGACAGATATCGACTGTGATGACGCACAGTTCTGCACGGCCGACCTCTGCGATGTCGCGTCGGGCACCTGCAGCAGCGTGGCCAAGCCGGGCTGCACGGACCCCATCCCAGTGGCGTGCGTCGCGGACCTCGACTGCGCCGATGCCGACGCCTGCACGCTCGACCTCTGCGTCGGCAGCGTGTGCATCCACCCCGTCGACCCGCTCTGCCCGTAGGCTAGTCGAAGACCCTGGTGTGGCGATGCTGCGCCGGGGCGTCGCCGCTCACCTTTCACTTCCGAGTCCCGGCCCCGGCGTCGCCGGCTTCAGCCGGAGCTGACGCCGGGCTATCAGCGCTCAGGAGCAGCACTGAGCGCCGCGCCGGCATCGCCGGCAGCAGCCCCGGACATCGAGTCAGTCACGAGCGGTCAGCCCGGCGAGGCCAGGGAGGGGGGAAGCGCCGCGCGGTGCGAGACACGTCGGCTGGCCGGCTGGCCGGAGCTGACCGCCGACCGCTGATCGCTGACCGCTCAGGAGCAGCCCTGAGCGCCGCGCCGGCATCGCCGGCAGCAGCCCCGGACATCGAGTCATCCATGAGCCGAACCGTGCGGGTGCTCTCTGTAGCCAAGGCGACTTGGCGCGTGGCGCTGCCACGCGGACCGTCATCGCGAGTCAGGCTGGGAGAACGGCCCTCGTACGAATCAGAAGTTGGTCGGCATCGCAACACCCTCTCCGCCCGAGCCACCAGCCTCACCGAGAGAGAAGCCGCCCTTGCCGCCGGTACCGCCAGCGCCGTCCTCGAGGAAGATGTTGGTGAGCTTCCACCCCTGCGAACCTAGGCCACCCGCGACGTAGATACCAAAGGATGGGCCGCCGCAGCCGCCGCCACCGCCGCCACCGTTACCGCCGTTGCCGCCGTTACCACCTTTTCCGCCTTCGTACGCGGGGTACGTCGGATCCGGAGGATTGAAGTCGCCACCGGCTTTGCCGCCGAGAGCGCCGGGTCCACCCGCACCGCCCGTGCCTGCGTTGCCGCCGTCACCACCGTCGCCACCCGTACCGCCGACGAGCTGGTTGCCGTCGATGGCGGGGAGCGTGAGCGCAGGCGTCGTAAAGACGATGAAGATGCCGAAGGCGCCGCCACCGCCAGTCCCCGAGCTACCGCCAGTACCACCGCACGCGCCGCTGCCGCCGCCGCCGCCCGTACCGCCGAGATTGTCCGCCGCGAAGCCCTTCGAGGTGCAGCTCGTATGTACGTAGGCGCCGCCACCGGAGCCGCCGCCACCGCCGCCCGCGCCGGCGGCACCCGAACCACCATCGCCTCCGGCTGAGGGGATCCACTGGCCGCTGATCACGGAGCCATCGGAATCGTCGCAGCCAAAGCCGCTCTGACCAGAGTCGCCGTTCGGTCCGTCGTCACCAGCGAGACCCTCGACGGGCCCAAAGGTCGCGAAGCCAAGGCACTGGAACGCCTGGTGGAATACGTCACGGCCTGCGCCACCTCCTGCCACCACTGGCCCTGCGGGGCCCGTCCCGTCCTGACCGAGCTCTTCGGGGAGAGGAAGGCGCGTCACGTCACCGTCAAAGCCTGGGCAAGCCCTGAGTCCACCGGAGCCACCGTCGGTCGAGAGGCCACCGCACTGACCGTCACCGCCGATGCCACCCGGGGAGTGGTTCGCGGCGGAGCAGAGATGGTCCGCGACATTGTAGGTCACGAGGAGGTCGAGCGCGTCGAGCCCAGAGCTGCCTACCGCGCCGTCGGAACCGTCGGTGCCGTCGCCACCGCGGCCGCCTTTGCCGCCCGAACCGCCAACGATGACGTTGTTCGAGATTCGAACCGCGGCGTTCGAGTTGCGAACATAGACCGCGTAGGACGATTGCCCGGACGTCTTCACGTTCGCGCCAAAGACAGTGAACCCATCGAAGATCGCGGTGGCTGGACCGATGAGGTCGATGGCATTGACCCCGCCGGGCGCGGCGACGGTCGGCGGGGCCGCAAGGATCGCGCTCTCTTGCTTGCGCGGATCCCGCCGAGCGTAGTCGGCGCTGTACCCACCGTATACCGCGACGGCCAGACGGAGATTCAAGCTCTCAGAATAGACGCCGGTAGCCACCAACACGTCGCGCTTGCCGAGCGTTCGGGCGGCTTCGATACCCGCCTGAATGGTTCGCTTGGGGAGCTTTCGAGTGCCCGGGTTCAGGTCGTCGCCCGACTTCGTCACGAAGATCGAGTTGCCTACTTCACCGTCGATGCCATCGCAGTTCGCGTCGATGCCGAGCGGGTCAGGGAGGTCTGTCGGCTGTGGATCACAGCACTCGCAGCCGTCGGTCGGGTTCGCGTTCAGATCGAAGCAGTTGCCCGAACAGGTGAGAGAACAAACCGGGGGGTCGACGAAGGTGTTGCAGGAGCCCGCGCCGCCCGGGAAGGTCAGTAGCGTGCAGTCGTTGCCGCATCCACCGCAAGACTCATCGGCAACATAGCTGCCCTGTTCGTCGGCGAAGCCTTCGTCGGTCTCGCCGTCGCAGTCGTCATCGAGGAAGTTGCAGCTCTCAGATGGCAACTTGCAGTCGCCCCAACCTTGAGTTCCACACTTCGCCAAGCCGAGGCAGGCGCCAGGGCCGGCCGGGCTCTGGACGGAACAGGAACGCTGAATGCCTGCCTGACTGCCGTCGCACGTGCAGCTGCCCGTTTTCGGAAGGCAGTAACCACCGAGGCCGGCATCGCAGCTGTAGCCAGCCGGGCAGCCGCCGGCCGCGTCGCACTTGTTCGAGCAGAAGGTCCCCTCGTCGAGGTCGAGGCAACGGGCGCCGACGCCAAAGCACTCGGAGTCGGAGACACACGGGTCGCAGAGCCCAATACTGTCGGACAGACACGTCAGTGGGCCGGCCGGGTAATAGCCGGGATCGCACTGGTCCACCACACAACGGACGGCGCCCGAGGACTGCTCACACTTCGCGCTAGCGTTCGGGATAGAGTCATCGCAGGTCACGCCGCACGCGCCACAATGGCTGATATCGACGTACGCGCCGGAGGCGGAGCGGTAGTCCTCGTCCACGCCGCCCTCGCAGTCGTCATCGAGGCCATTACACATCTCGAGCGATGGCGTCTTGGCCGGGCACACCCAACCACCCGCGCCTTGACAGGACCACTGCGCCTTGCAAATACCGGCGCTGTTCTCGACCGTGCACTCGGGTCCCGGTGGGACGACACTGTCGTCGACAAGACCGTCGCAGTTGTCGTCGAGCCCATTACAGGTCTCAGCGCCCGGGACATTGGCGGAGCAGTCGCTCCAGCCGACGGCGGCACAGGTCTGGGAGCCGAAGCAGACGCCAGACAGGTTCTGCTCGACACACGTCCGCACTTCACCGGTGTCGCCGGGTAGGCAGGTGCACGAGCCACTGGTCGGGACGCAACGCCCCGCGCTGCAGCCAAAGCCGGTCGAACAATCGGTGCCCGTCACACAGGAGGACGTGCAGCGTTTCACGCCATCGATGGCCGTGCACTGCCCGCCGACCAGACCGACACAATGGGCGTCGACGGCACAGGGCGAACAAGGCGTGGCGCCGAGCGTCGAGATACAGATCCCGCCGAAGTCAGTGACGAGCTGGTAGCCAGGCGCGCACGTGGTGGCGATGCAGCGCGGCACACCCTCGACGAGGGCGCATGAGGTGGCGGTAGCGTAGTCAACGGCGCCCGCACACGAGAACCCGCAGAGGCCACAGTGATTGGGATTGACGAGCAGCCCAGTCGTGGCGTCTTTGAAGACCTCGTCGACAGCGCCGTCGCAGTCGTTGTCCTGTCCGTCACAGGCTTCCAGCGTCGGGACCTGAGCGAAGCAGCTCCATCCTTGGGCGCCCGTACACGTCCAGCTTCCGGAGCAGACTCCGGCCGGAGTCGACTTCTGGCAAACCTCGACCGGGAGTGGTGCGTCTTCGTCGGCGATGCCATCGCAGTCGTCATCCTTTCCGTTGCAGACGTCCGATGCCGGCTGCTGAGCCGTACACGTCGACCAACCCTGCTCGCCGCAGGTCTCGACGCCGAAGCACGTGCCGTACAGGTTCGTCGCAGAGCAGCTGCGCACGGCGCCGAACTCGCCGTCACGGCAAGAGCAGTCGCCGGTCGCCGGGACACACTGTGAGCCCCCGGTCGATTGCGATTCGCAGACATAGCCATCGGGGCATGCCGTGCCGTGGAGCGACCCCACACTGCAGTCTTGTCCGCAGAACTTGACGTTCCCCTGATCGAGGCAACGATCGCCCGGAGCGCCACAACCCGCGTCATTGGCGCAAGGGACGCAAAGGCTCGACTGTACCGCCACGCATGCAAAGCTGCCCACGCGGTAGAAGCCGGGGTCGCAACTAGCGACGACGCAGCGTGCCGCGTCGTCGAGCTCGGCACACGCGGCCGTGCCGTTAGGGAAGAGCCCATCGCAGCTGTTCCCGCATGCGCCACAGTCATTCAGGCCCAGGAAGAGCCCCGTCGCGACGTCGCGATAACCTTCATCGGTCTGTCCGTCGCAGTCATTGTCGGCGAGGTCGCAGACCTCTTCGGTGGGTGTACGAGCGGGGCACTGCCAGCCGAGCGCGCCTGCGCAGTAGGACGGTGCCGAGCACTTGCCGAAGACGTTCTCTACGGCGCAGACCGGATCAGGGTTCTCGACCTGCTCATCGAAGAGGCCATCACAATCGTCGTCCTTACCGTTGCACAGCTCGACGACGGGCACTGGAGCCGAGCACCCCGACCACCCCGTGCTGGGAGCGCAGGTCTCGAAGCCGCCGCAGATACCGACTTCGTTCTGGCGGAAGCAGGAGCGTGTCTTGCCCGCATGCTGCGACAAGCAAGTGCAGTCGCCCGAAGCAGGCTGGCAGGTGCCAGCGATGCAAGCGAAGGTCTCGGGGCAATCGGCGTCGAGGGCGCAGCCGCCAAGGCAGAACGCCCCACTCGGACCCGTCACGCACTGTCCACCCTCGAGGCCGTCGCAGTGCGAGGGCTCGGCGCAGGGCGAACACGTGAAGCCACCGCCGATGGGAACACAAAGCTGTGGCGCTTCGGCGGGGATGGCGTAGCCGGCCTCACAACCTGTCGGGGTACAGCGCGCTTTCTCGCCAACGACGGCGCAGACTTCAGCCGTGGCGAATGCGACCGCATCGCCGCAGGCGAGGTTGCAAAGCCCGCAGTGCTCACTCTGATCGTAGCGACCAGCGTCGTCGCGGAAGTCCTCATCGACGTCTCCGTCGCAGTCGTCATCGAGTTGATTGCAGAGCTCGACAGAAGGCGTCTGGCCTGCACAGGTCCAGCCCACCGTGCCTCCGCAGACCCAGTTGCCGGGGCATGCGCCATCGGCGTTGACGACCTCGCACGGCAGAGCGGGCGGAGCAGCCAGCTCGTCAAAGAGCCCGTTGCAGTCGTTGTCGGCGCCATCGCAAGCCTCGGGAGCGGGGACGCGGGCATCACAGCCGCCCCAGCCGAGCGTACCGTCGCAAGTCTCTGTTCCGTAGCAGGATCCCGACTCGTTCGCGTTCACGCAGGTGCGCACCGCGCCCTGTTGGGCGACGGTACAGGTGCAATCATGAGTGACGGGGACGCACTGCGATTCGCCGTCGACCGTCGCCTCGCAGGCAAAGCCAAGAGGACAGTCGGTGCCGTGGATGGAGCCTTCGCCACAGTTCCGGCCGCAGAAGCTGCCCGATGGCCCCACGAGGCATCGGTCACCCGGCGTGGCACAGTTGTCGTCGGAGACGCACGGCAAGCACAAGCTAGACGCCACAGGGACACACGCGGTGGTGCTTGCGGGATAAAAGCCTGGATCGCACGTGGCAACCTCACATCGGGCCACGCCGTCTACGGCGACGCACGTTCCATCGCCATTGGCGATGAGCGCACCGCAAGACAGGCCGCAACCGCCACAATGATCAGCGCTCGCGTAGAGGCCCCCGGACTTGAAGTCCTCGTCGATCTCGCCGTCACAATCATTGTCGACGGAGTCGCAGACCTCGCTCCCAGCCGCCGGAGCCGTGCACGTGGACCAACCGGTTTCGCCATCGCAGCGCTCGACGCCCTTGCAGGCGCCGAGGTCGTTCGAGTTGAAACAGACGCGCTCTTCGTCGTCATTGACGACGGAACACTCGCAGGTCCCCGTCACCGGGATACAGTAACGCAGCCCCTGCCCCACGCCGGCCTCCGGGGACTCGGAGCACGTGAAGCCTTCGTCGCAGTCCGCCTCCGGTCCGCACCCGCGGACGCACGCTCTCTTGCCGTCATCGAAGTCGAGACAACGCCCCGACCCGCACTGCACGTCGGAGATGCACGGCGCGCACTGGGTGGTCTGACGCGGCAGGCACAGGAAGGTGAGGTCGCCCCCGACCCCGGCCACGCCGACACACGTCCAACCGTCACGGCACGACTGGAGACACTCTTCAGTGCAGACGGTGCCTTGTTCGGAAGGGACGCACCAGCCGGAGAGGCAATCTTCGTTGCCGGCACAGGGGCTCCCGAACTCCCCGGGATTCGGAGTCCCGGTGTCACCGGACGGGGTAGAGGTGTCGGTCGTCCCCGCATCTCCCTGGACATCGAACCCGATCTTGGCGTCGGTGGCACTGGTGCCTGGGACCTCCTCTGCTGCCTCATCGGAGCACCCCAGAAGGAGGGCACTCGTCAGCAGATGAATCGACATCAATGCCCAAAACCGCCGGGTCCTGATGCTCAAGATAACACCTCAAATGAAGTCGCCGCAGGCTCTCCCGCGCAGTTGTCACCGCTGGCTCTCCAGCCCATCCCGAGCTTAGCGGTCGCCTGAGCGTTTGGAAACGAGGACCCATCGCAGATTTCGAATTATCGATTCGAGAGAAGACTTTCCGGATGTACCTTGACGCCACTCGGCGCGCACCACTAGCGTGACGATGTGAACCGCGCGACCCCTCATCGCCGGGACGCCCCGAGGTGCAACGTGCTGCAGTTCAAGTGTCTCGTCGGAGCCAGTGCCAATGTCGCTCTGCTCATCTGTATCGCTGCCTCCGGATGCGGCACCGACCCAGTCTCCGTGACGCCGGGGCTGAGCTTCGCGGATGTGGTCCTCCCGGGAGGGGGTGGCGGCACCGCCGACACGACGTCCCCCGGTGCGGGTAAGGACATCGATAATGCCGATACACCAGTAGCCGATATCGGAGGCGGCGAAGACACGGGCCCGGTTGAACCCGATGCCAAGGAGACCTGCGGAAGCGACGACGAGTGCTCGCCTGTAGAGGCGTCCTGCCAGCGCGCCGTATGTGACTCCGGCACGTGCATCACGATCCCGCGCGACGATGACTCGCCCTGTACGGACGACGACCCTTGCTCCCTCGAAGACCAATGTGCTGGGGGAGTTTGCCAGCCGGGAGTGGTGCTGCAGGCTTGCGACGATGGCAATGCGTGTACGACGGATACGTGTCAGGCCGGAACGGGATGCGTAGCGATCCCAGCGGCCGCCCCGTGCGACGATGGACTCGCTTGTACGACCCAAGACACCTGCGCTGATGGCGTTTGTGTCGGCACCGCGACCGCCGCGTGCGACTGCCAAAGCGATCTGGACTGCGCCGACGATGCCGACGCATGCAACGGCAAACCGACATGTCAGGATGGCACCTGCGCCGTCGACCTCACGACCGTCGTCACCTGCACGGGCACAGGCCCCTGTGGCACCGCCACGTGCGACCCATCGACGGGCGATTGTAGCATCACACCCGCTTCAGAAGCCGAGCTCTGCTCGGACGGCGACCCGTGCACCGTGGGGGACGCGTGCGCGAACGGCGTGTGCGTCGGCGGGGCTAGCGCCTGCTCATGCACCATCGACGACGACTGCGCGGCGTTCGACGATGGCGACGCCTGCAACGGCAAGTTGACCTGTCAGGCCGGCTTCTGCGCCTTGTCGCCGAGCTCGCTGGTCGCGTGCCCGATCGGCGGCGAGTGTTTGACCTACACCTGTGAGGCTGCAACAGGGGCCTGCCTGCCGTTGCTCGACGTCGATGCGTGCGACGATGTGGATCCGTGCACGCTAGACACCTGCGGCGCCACAGGCGTTTGCAGCCATAGCGTCGCCGCGGGTGCAACATGCGATGACGGCGTCCCGTGCACCACCTCCGACGTCTGCGTGTCCGAAGGCGCTAGCGCGGCGTGTAAAGGCACGGCGTCTGAATGTTCGACCGACGACCCATGCATGATAGCCGCTTGCGACCAGGAGACTGGCCAATGTGAGCTCACTCCGGTCGATGGTTCGTGCGACGACGAGAACCCGTGCACCGTGGGCGACGTGTGCGAGTCCGGGACCTGCCAGAGTGGAACGAACACGTGCGAATGCGTCTCGAGTGACGACTGCGCAGCCAAAGACGACAGCGACCTCTGCAATGGCGTTCTCACGTGTGCGCTCGGTGTCTGCGTGGTCGCGCCCGGGAGTGTCGTCGAGTGCAGCCCGACCTCGGTGCCGTGCACGGTGTCGATCTGCAACCCAGGGACCGGCCAATGCGAAGAGGAGCCCGCGCCCACGGGCACCTCGTGTACTGACGGCTCCGCCTGCACGACCGCGGACGCCTGCACGGCCGACGGGTGCGACGGCACGCCACTGACGTGCACTGACGACAACCCGTGCACCGACGACACGTGCGACACGGCCAAAGGCTGCGTCCATCTGGAGAGCGACGCACCATGCGACGACGGCAACGTGTGCACCGCCGGCGACGCCTGCTTGGGCACGGTGTGCACCGCAGGCGCATCGGTCTGCGCCTGCGAGGCCGACGTTGACTGCACTCTCTTCGAGGACCAGGACAGCTGTAACGGGACCCTCGTTTGCGCAGGCGGCGCTTGCATCATCGATCCATCCACGGTCATCGTCTGTGACGCATTTGGCGACACGGCGTGCCTCGAAACGCGTTGCGTCGCCGCCTCCGGAACGTGTGAGCCCGTCGCCGCCACGGATCTCACGCCCTGTGACGCACCGGGCTGCTCGGTCGGTGACCTCTGCAAAGCGGGCGTGTGTCAGGCAGGGCCATCGGACCCCTGTGACGACAAGAACCCTTGTACCACCGACAGTTGCGGCAGCGATGGCGAGTGCGACCACGCGCTCGAGACTGGCGCCTCTTGCGACGACTTCGACGCGTGTACGAGCACGGACGCGTGCGTCAGTGGCATCTGCGTCGGCGTCGGCGCCTGCAACTGTGCGTCGAACTCCGACTGCCTCGCTGCGGAAGACGGCGACCTGTGCAACGGCACGCTCTACTGCGTCTCCGGCCGCTGTGAAGTGAACCCGAAGACCGTGAAGACGTGTCCTGACACGGGCACGCTGTGCGTCGTCGCGACCTGTTCCCCGGCGACGGGCATCTGCGCCATCGCGCCGGCACCATCAGGCACGGCGTGCGACGACGGCGCGGCGTGTACCGTGCTCGACGTGTGTGGCGGTGACGGCTTCTGCAAAGGCACGACGGTCGTGTGTAACGACCAGAACCCGTGCACCACCGACATCTGTGAGACGAATGGCAAGTGCGTTTCGTCGCCGTTCATCGGGCCTTGTGACGATGTAAACCCGTGTACGACGGACGACACGTGCGTGAAGAGCGTGTGCACGGCTGGGCCTGATACGTGTGGCGAGTGTAAGAGCGACGCCGATTGCGCGCTCAAAGAGGATGGTGACCTCTGCAACGGGACCTTGAATTGTATCGAAGGTGCTTGTGTCGTGAAACCGACGACGGTGGTGAGCTGCCCCGCAGCAGATCCGTGCGTGAGCTATCCATGCGATCCGAAGCAGGGCGCGTGCGCCCAGAAGGCGATGCCTGCGGGCACGACCTGCAGTGACGCCGATCTCTGCACCGACGCCGACGTCTGCGACGGCCAGGGCTCCTGCAGCGGGACCGCGGTCACTTGCAACGACGAAAATGGATGCACGTCGGACGGCTGCGATTCGACGGCGGGGTGCCTGAACGAGCCGCTGACCGGGACGAGCTGCGACGACGGCAACGCCTGCACAGGACCAGACGTCTGTTCGTCCGGCACGTGCAAGCCGGGGGCGAGCGTCTGCGAGTGCGTCACGAACACCGACTGCGCTTTGAAGGAGGACGGGGACGTGTGCAACGGCACGCTCGTTTGCGACGGGAACGCGTGTGTCGTCGACCCGATGACGGTCGTCTTCTGCGAGGCTGAAGTCGCCGCCTGCACTACCCTCTCATGCAACCCGACGTCGGGCGCCTGTGAGAAGCTCCCCGTTCAGGACGGGACCACCTGCGACGATGGCTCGGCATGCACGACGCCGGATCAGTGCGTCGCCGGGTCGTGCACTGGCGTCGCGATCACGTGCGATGAGCAGAACGTCTGCACGACCGACAAGTGCGATGCCACCTTGGGCTGCGTGCGTTCACCGCTTAGCGGGCCAGCGTGCGATGACGGTCAAGCATGCACTGTCGGCGACGCCTGCTCGAACGGCCAGTGCGCGCCTGGTCCCGTCTCGTCGACCTGCTGCACGGCGAGCGCCTCCTGCAACGACAACAACCCCTGTACGACCGACTCGTGTGGCGCGAACAACCAGTGCATCTTCGCGCCGACGCCGGGCTGTGTCCCCTGCCCGCTTGCCGGAAGCTGCAACGATCAGAACGCGTGCACGACCGACGCGTGTGTGTCCGGCGTGTGCGTGTTCACCAAGCTAACTGGGTGCACACCCTGCAACTCCGCGCTTCAATGCGACGACGGCAACGCGTGCACCTTCGATTCGTGCGTCGCCGGCGCCTGCACCTACGCCAAAGTGGATGGCTGCACGCCGTGCGCGTCCAACATCGACTGCCAGGACAAGGACCCGTGCACTACGGACTTCTGCAGCACCACCGGTGGCTGCGTTTACTCGCAAGTTCCGTTCTGCAGCTTCTGCACCGCGGACTCCTCCTGCAATGACAACGACGCTTGTACTAAGGACGTCTGCAGCTCGACCACGTTCACTTGCGTCAACACGCCCATCGCGGGCTGCGCGACGTGCGGCGATGCCGCCGACTGCTTCGACGGCGACTCCTGTACCAATGACCGCTGTGCCGCGGGGACCTGCGTCAATGAAGCCATTGAAGGGTGCAAGCGGTGCCTCGTGAACTACGAGTGCGACGACCAAGAGAGCTGCACGGCGGACCTCTGTCTCACGGGCGCGTGCGAGCATGTCGCGCTGCCGAGCTGCGCCACGTGCGACACCGTGATTGACTGCGACGATGGAAACGGCTGCACCACGGACTCGTGCGGCTCGACGGGCTGCGCCAACGAGGCGATCGCCAACTGCAAGCCCTGCCTCGCAAACAGCCAGTGCAACGACCAGAACGCCTGCACTCAAGACTTCTGCGACGCGACCCAGTTCGTGTGCAGCAACATCGTATTGCCCGGTTGCGTGGCATGCACGTCGACCGCCCAATGCAACGACCAGAACGCCTGCACCGCCGATC